>JAUVQS010000144.1 GCA_030598025.1 Acidimicrobiia bacterium
GACCGAAGAACCGTCCGAATCCTCGGTGCCGAACGCAGCCGAATCCAGCGAAGTCGTCGAGACCGAGGATGGGCAAGAGCCGGTCACCACGCCGACCGAAGGCGTCGAGGAGATCACCGTCACCGGCCAGAGTGCGGAAGGCGCGATCGCTGAGCCGGTGTCGGTCGTGGAGTTCGACGCGTCGATGATTCAGCGCGAGCAGATCATCGATATCGCAGACCTCGCGGCCTACACACCCAACCTGTCAATCAAGTCGGCATTCGCGGCCTCGAACCCGACGATCTTCATTCGCGGTGTCGGCCTGGATGATTTCAATGCGAACGCGGTGGGCGCGGTCGCGGTCTACCAGGATGATGTCTACCTCAACTCGCCCGCGATCCAGCTCTTCCAACTCTTCGACACGACCGCGATCGAAGTTCTCCGCGGACCCCAGGCCGGGCCGTATCGCAATGCGTCTGCGGGCGCGATCCTGATCCGCTCCCGGATGCCGACCGATCAATACGAAGGCTATACGAATTTTTCGTACGGGAACTACGACGCCATCGACATCGAGGGCGCCCTGGGCGGACCCATCCCGACCCTCGAGGAAGTCCTATCGAGCCGGGTTGCCTTCCGCGTTCAGCAAAGAGATGGCATAACCGATAACCGCTGCGCCGGTAAGGAGCTCAAACCCAGAACTGCGAGATCCCCGGCCTGCTTGGTTCTCCTACCCAATCGGACAAGTAGTAATCTCGGGGCGCCCCAAGAGCCCCTAGAAGGCGACGTCAACGACATCGACCAGTGGGCCGTCCGCGGAATGCTTCAGCTCGTCGCACCCACTCCCAACTCGGAGTGGGAGTGGCTCCTCAACGCGCACGGCGGCCAGAACCGAAGCCTCTCGGCCCAGGCTCAGCATCGGGGTTTCATTCCAGACTGCGTGAGGGACGTCGATAATAACTGCGTGATCGATCCGGATACCGGCACATTCATACCGATGAAAGTTCCCGGGCGGGATGTCGACGGCTACGAGGACCTGGACGGCGATCCCTTCGCGGGCGATTACAATCTCACGCCGGACGAAGACCTCGACCTCTGGGGGGCGGGTCTCCGGGGAATATGGAGTGCCGGCGAGTCCTACGAGATCAGGAGTATTTCCGGGTACGAGTGGCACGACCGCTTCGTCATCGATCACACGGACGCCAATCCCCGGAACACGCTCGTCATCGAGTTGAAAGACGACGGGTGGCAGTTCAGCCAGCAACTCGAGCTTCAAAAGATATGGGGCGACGAATTGGAAACGATGGTTGGGGCGTACTTCCTGATGGAAGACCTCGACGTAAACAATCGATTCGATACGCCTCCAGTGCAACTCTACTTCGTTCAGCAATACACACAGAAGACGCGCAACGGGTCCGTATTTGGAACTGGTACGTGGGACTTCTTCGACGATTTCACGTTGGATGCTTCCGTCCGATACAGCTGGGAGTACAAGGAGCTCGACATCGTGAGTACGGCCATCGGGCCGGGAGGCGGCACGCTCGAAGCCATCGCGGATGTCGATAGTGAGCTGTTCGACGGGGTGTCCGGATCCGCTTCGTTCGAGTACCGCTTCATGGATACCAATAGCGCCTACGTGAAGTACACGCGGGGCTGGAAGCCGGGACACTTCAACGGGGGCGCGGTCTTCACCGGTACGATCATCTCACCGGTCGATCCGGAGACCGTCGACTCCATCGAAGGCGGTTTCAGAACCAACTGGCTCGACGGCCGCCTCGAACTCGACGCCGCCGCGTTCTTCTACAAATACAAAGACATGCAGATCTTTCAGATCCAACAGGCGGCCGGTGGCATTCCCCTCTTTCAGCTCATCAATGCGCAGGAAGCCGAGGTCCTCGGAGTCGAGGCCAGCCTCCACGCCGAGCCGATCGAGGGTCTTCAAATCCACTACGAGGTGGGATGGTTGGACAGCGAGTACCCCGATTTCGTGTCATCAATCGTCCTGGCGGTGCCGACACCTCCGGGAGCACCCAAGCAGACGATCACGGTTACGAGCGACTACACGGGAAATCGCCTGCTCGCGTCGCCCGAGTGGAGCATGAGC
>JAUVQS010000107.1 GCA_030598025.1 Acidimicrobiia bacterium
ATTCAAGACAAGTGTCCGAATTGCGGCCGCAAGATCAAGCCGATCAGTCACGCCGGCCGGGATGAACCAGCGCCCCTGGACTCGTTCGACAAGAGTTATGACGACCTCGACTCATCTCCAGGAGACATTCCCCCACCGCCCTACTTGCCGCCGCCCCCGCCACCCGACCAGACTCCCGAACAGCGGTCCGGCGGATTCCTCAGAAACATCGGAGTTCGGATCGCACTGGGTCTGCTGATATTCGGTGGATTCAGCGCCTGGAACGCAATCTCGTCCGCTGATCGCGACGATTCCGGCGTAATAGTTGAATAGGGTGACGTGGCCGCCAACGAACTGGCGGTCGGTGATTGCCTGCTCGATCCGGGCGAGGACGTATTTGAGGAAGTGCGTGGCGTTGCCTGCGACGATCCCCATGACTTCGAGATCTTCAGGCTGGCCACCATCTCCGGCACGTCCTACCCGACGGATCTCGCCTTCGATGAGGCGGCGTTCCAATATTGTCTGCCGGCCTTCGATGCCTACACAGGCGAGGACTACGACGCCTCCGATTTCTGGATTGGATACTTCGTACCGGACGAGCGAGCCTGGTCGGATGGCGATCGCATCATGCAGTGCTACCTGCATCTGCCCGGTCAGATGGTGACCGGTTCACAGGCCCGCTGACGCCTCGCCGTCCATCAGGCTCGGAAGGTCATTTCGGCTCGCGCCAGGCCGGGTTGCGTTCGACGTCCATTCCCTCACCGATCACACACGGCATCGCGCAGTCAAGCGGTTCTACCCACGGCGCGACCAGTGCGCCGATCGGGTTCTCACCACCCGCTGCATAGTCTCCGAAGTGAGCGTGAAGACATTTCACACCCCGCCGCAGGCCGGCGACTCCCCCCTGAGGGCGGAGTTGAGCATCCGGCGGCACCAGCGCATCCCGCTCGACTGCGTAACTCTCGTGCCGGCGGTCCATGGCGGCGCAGAGTTCTGGATCAGATTCGAGCAACCGCTCCATCTGCCTGACGCCTCCAACGGACTCCAACCTCCCGATGCGCTTGAGGGCGAGTGGACAGGTCAACCAGTAGAGGGTCGGAAAGGGCGTGCCGTCATCGAGGAGAGGGGGCACCTTCACAACCACCGGCATGTCTAGATGGCACCGAGCGACCACGTCCCCGGTCGCGCGGAGCGGTCGACCGAGTTGGACGGTCGCGGCCGCATGATCGTCGATCACGTCATCGGTCCCTTCGCCTGTGAATCAAGAATCGACGAGATCCTTGCCCGTTAGGAAGTTCCACAGCCCCTCGTACCAGGCGTCCAGTTCGGCCGGCACCTCGACCGGTTCCACCGGCACCGTCACTCCAGTGGCAGCGGGTTCGAGCACAACATAGGCATGCTCGCCGGGACGTACGTATCCAAGGTTCTCCCTGGCGAGTCGTTCGATTTCGGCATCGGTGGCCAGGGCCAACGCCTCGGTTTCGAGCCTGTCGTTTTCAGTGCGGAGCACATCCAACTGCGCTTCGGCATTCGCGACTTGCTGCTGCTGGGCAAGGATGTTCCGATACGGAAACACGTTCGTCAGCAGGACCGAGGCGGCGACTACCACCATGACGGCCACAACCAGCAGCGTGCGCGAACGCCGTTGCGTCATCCAGTTCTCCCGAAGGTCGCCCAACCCGCGTATCTGGCGGAAGATCCAAGATCTTCTTCGATACGCAGAAGCTGGTTGTACTTGGCGGTGCGCTCGGCTCGGGCCGGCGCCCCCGTCTTGATCTGTCCGGCGTTCGTGGCGACGGCGAGATGGGATATGAATGAGTCCTCGGTCTCACCCGACCGGTGGCTCACCATCCGTCCGTATCCGGCGCTATCGGCCGTCGACCTGGTGTGGAGCGTCTCGGACAGCGACCCGATCTGATTCACCTTGATCAGAATCGAGTTGGCGACACCCTGGTCGATGCCTCTTCGCAAGATCGTTTCGTTGGTAACAAACATGTCATCACCGACGATTTGTATCTGGTCGCCGAGTCGCTTGGTCATGAGCGCCCAACCGTCCCAATCGTCTTCGGCCATTCCATCTTCAATAGACACGAGAGCCGGGAAGGCGTCGACGAGGCCGGCGAGAAACTCGACCATTTCGGCCGGATCGAGGTCTCGACCTTCGAGCCGATAACGGCCTTCACGGTAGATCTCGGACGCGGCAACGTCGAGAGCCAGCCCGATATCGGTTCCCACCGAATATCCGGCACTTTCGATTGCCTCTGAAAGAAGTTCCAGGGCGGATTCGTTGGTGGGGAGGTTGGGAGCGAAGCCACCCTCGTCACCGACGTTGGTGGAGAGACCACGCCCGCCGAGCACCTTCTTGAGGGAGTGGTAGACCTCAACTCCGGAGCGCAGCGCCTCAGAGAAGCTGGGCGCCCCGGCCGGGACGAGCATGAATTCTTGAATATCCACCGAGTTGGCGGCATGGGCGCCACCGTTGAGAACGTTCAGCATCGGAACGGGCAGAATTCGGGCGGCCGGCCCACCGAGGTAGCGGTACAACGGAAGTCCGAGTTGCACCGAAGCAGCTCTGGCGACGCCGAGCGAGACGGCGAGAATGGCGTTGGCTCCGAGTGAGGCCTTGTTGGGGGTGGCATCCAGGTCGAGCATGACCTGATCGATGGCCTCCTGGTGGGTGGCATCCATGCCCAGCACGGCAGGAGCGATCGTCGTATGAATGTTCGCAACGGCCCGCGTTACGCCCTTGCCGCCGTAGCGGTCTCCACCATCTCGAAGCTCAACGGCCTCGAGTGCCCCCGTCGATGCCCCGGAGGGAACCGCTGCTCGACCGAAACCACCGCCAGCGAGACGGACTTCGGCCTCAACGGTCGGGTTCCCCCGGGAGTCGAGGACTTCACGGGCCCGGATATCACTTATTGCGGTGACCACGGACCCTCCTTGTGGGTTCGAACCTACCATGGCAGCTCCTTGTCGCCTTGCATCTCTGCCCGCTTGGCCGATTCCCAACGGGCATCCAATTCTTTGATATTCAGACCCTCGATTGGCCCATCTTGTTCCATCCTCCGGAAGCGAGCTTCAAACCGATCGCCCGCTCTACGCAGGGCTACCTCCGGATCCACCCCCAGGTGGCGGGCCAGGTTGACAGCTGTGAACAGAAGGTCTCCGACTTCGTGCATGGCAGAGCCCGCATCGTCTGCCTCGGCGAGTTCCTGCAGTTCTTCCCGCACCTTGTCGAAGACCGGAGCCGGATCATCCCAGTCAAATCCCAGCTTCGCTGCCTGATGTTGAAGCTTCTCGGCCCTGGTCAACCCCGACAGCCCGGTCGGAACACCATCGAGCTGCGATGTTCGTTCGACCTTCTCCCCCTCCTTGATGCGATCCCAGTTGGCAAGCACCTCGCTCGCGGAGCCAACCTCGACGTCGCCGAACACATGTGGATGGCGGCGCACCAACTTCTGACGGAGCACTTCCGCAACGTCATCGATGTCGAAAGCGCCTGCCTCGGACGCCATCGTTGATTGGAACAGGACCTGCAGCAGAACGTCGCCGAGTTCTTCTTCAACGTCGGCGTAGGCCGCAAAATCGGGCTCACCGCCCGGTGCCTCTGCCGGCAAAACCGACAGGGCGTGAGCGAGTTCGTAGGCTTCCTCCACGAGGTTCTTGACGATGCTCTGGTGGGTTTGCTCCCGATCCCACGGACACTCGCGGCGCAATTTGCGCATCGTTCGAATGGCGCCGATCAGACCGCCCGGTTCTGCATCTATGAACAGGCTGGTTCGGTAACCGGCGAGTTCCGGATCTATCTGCCCGATCGTCGTCTCGACAACTCGCTCGGTCGCCGATCGCAAGTCGACGACAACCTTCACCGGGGTTGCATCGGGGAGCACCCGATCGAGTCGAGCCGCTACATCGGCCAGAACCACCGGAAGATCAACATGACCGATGATCGTGGGGGCGTCCAGAATCAGCGGATCCGGCATGTCGCGACCATCCACAACGCGCAATCCATCGCGGAGAGGGTCTACCCCGACTTCGGCAACGATGGCGTCGACGAACGACTCGGCTCCGATGACGAGCACCTCTCTGCCGGCCTCCGTCGCCCGTTGCTTGAGAATTCCGACCGATGACTCGCCGACGTACGGGCTTCCCGGGACGGCGAATGTGACCGGACCATCGCAGGCGAGAACACGTGAGGCGACTGCTTCATACACACTTTCGAAGTCGTCGGATGAGCGATAAAGATCGTCGCACGTCCGCACATCCCGCTGCTCGGCGAGTTGTGATGCGGCGGGATGATCGATCGTGCGCAGAAGCACGGTCCGTTCCTCATCCAGCAGGTACCGGCGAGCACGATCGTCGGTGTATTGCAGATCGCCCGGCCCCAGGCCGACGATGATGATGCCGGGAGCTACTGAACCGGCGGAACGACCGCCGGGAAGGGTTCGAGTTCCCACGTCCCGTACTCCTCTACAACGGTCACATCGGCGCCACCGATTACCGCCAGCATCCAATCACTCAACAACGTCGTGCTCTGCTGCTGGCGAAGATTGACCTCAATGTCGGCACGGACGTCCTCGAGTGGCGTCTCGGTTCGATCCCGGACGAGAATGACGTGGTAACCGAACTGCGACTGCACGGGACCCGTTGGAACTTCGAGGTCGGCCTCGATTGTGGCGATGGCAAACTCGGGTACGTAGTTCGAGGCCGGGACACAACCCAGATCACCACCCACCTCGGCGGTACCGTCGGTTCCCAACTCGGCGGCAACGTCTTCGAATGACTCCCCACCCTCGATACGATCGAGGGCAGCCTGCGCCTCCTCTTCGGTCGGAACGAGAATGTGGCTGGCACACACCTCGGTCAACGACTGGAGAGCCGAGTTGTAGGCAGCGAGAATGTCCTCCTCAGACGGATCAGCCATGGATGCACTCAATGCCTCTGCAATCGCCTGCTCTGTCAGGTCTTCCTCGACGATGACCGGCACCGCTTGAAGACTCAGACTCTGTTGAGCGGCCGCCTCTTCGAGGGTCCCGCCGCTCGCCTCGATCTGGGCCGTCAAAGCAACTACTTGTTCGTCGACTTCCGCAGAGCTGATCGAGATTCCGAATTCTTCGTCAGCCGCTCCGGAAACGACCTGATGCACTATGAGAGTGTGGATCATTTGGGCGTAGAGCTCTGGCGGCACCGTGGCGAGGTCACCAGCGATCAGCTTCTCCACGTCGCCGTTCCTTATCTCGACGCCATCCACAGTCGCGACCAAAGAGCCACCGGAACAAGCCGACAAAACGACGACAAGCGCCATCACCATCCAAACAATGCGTTTCAAGGAATCACCTCACGAAATCTGTCCGAACGATGGTAGGCGACAACCGAGTGAAGGCTGCATTCAAGCGGTGAGCCATGAGCCATGAGATGGACGGTGCGGGCAGACGCGACCAGCCAACCGCGTTTCTCCCCCCAGGGAGCGAAGCGACCGCTGGGGGAAGTGCCATTTCGGGTTCTCCCACCACCGCAGGTGGGGGGTGTGCCGGCTGGCTGATGCTTGCCGGCGCGGGGGGTGCCCGACACCAACGAAGGTTTGC
>JAUVQS010000092.1 GCA_030598025.1 Acidimicrobiia bacterium
CTGCGATCGTGTGAGGTGGAGTCCTCGCCGGCCAGCAACAGCACCGGGGATTCGATCTCGGAGAGGCGTTCGTAGGCACCGTGCGCCGCACCGCCCCGAAAGAAGTCTGCCTCATGCTCCGGCTTGCACCGCAACACCCATTCACCATCATCGAGATGCAATCCGGCCGAAGCGTATGACTGCAAGGCACGATCGTCCCACCGCGCGAAAACCTCCTTCTCCGCGAAATGTGCCAGCGCGGCCTCTTGAGATGGGAAGGCACGTCGCCTTCTGAGCGCACCGCCGACGAGAGGGTTGTCGAATCGACCAAATGGGGGCGGGAAGGTGATAGGTTCGATCAAGACCAGGCCGTCAAACGTGCCCGGACGATTGACCTCGGCCATTGCCAGGGCTGCCGCACCCATCGAATGCCCGATGCCGATCCGATTGGTGTGCTCGAAAGCGTCGACCACTGACAAGACATCCTCACCGAGATCCCACCAGTCATAGGGCGGACTACCCGCATCGGATTCACCATGGGCGAGCGCATCCCAGGCCACAACATCCGCGTCGACTCGCGATGCCCGCAGGTAATCGACAACCGGGTACCACACCTCCTTGCAGAACCCATTGGCGTGAGCGAGATAGAGACCGGTCGTTGCCGAACCGGGCCATAGGAGAGCGGCCAGGCCCCCAGCACTGCCGGGAAGGCTCAGGGGCTCCGGATCAGGCACCCACGTGGTTGTTGATCCCTTCGAATGCGCCGATGAAGTCGCGGAGTTTCTGTTCGGTTTCGGAGTTGGCGACGTCGAAGTAGTAGACACGACCCCACGCTACTGCGGAAGCTGTGTGCGACACGCCGTCGGGGTCGACGATGTCGTCGTAGGGGAACATGAGGACATTGTCGTTCTCGTATTCGGCGAGAACCGCCCGCAGCTGGCTGGTTACTCCATCGCACCCGTCCGGGCAGTTGTAGGTGAGCGCCACGCCGCCATCCTCGAGGTTGTGCACATACGCCTCGGCAGGCACCTGGTCGTCGTGTTCTTGCCACCCGACGAGGCTCCCCATGTGCGGCCCGGAAGACGGAGGCGAACTGTTGTAGGCGACATGGGGGTCGGTGACAGCTTCGATGTGGGTGTTGCCGACGCTGTCGAATGCGACCCAAGGGGGCTCAGGAGCGAGGAAGATCCAACCGATGCCGATTGCCAGGAGCCCGACTGCGGTCGCCGCAACGACAACCATCCGCCGCCGATCAGCTGCGCGTTTCCGCTCCAGTTGCTCGGCTTCTTTCCGCTGTCGTTCCTGGATTAGACGTTTGCCACGCGCCCGGGCCATGAGTTTCCCCTCGTTGTCGATCGAGAGAGGAGCGTACCCGCTACCCGAACTTGTGTGATGCCTACTCGACGGGCCGCTGGTCGTCGACTTCAAAGGCGACCTTGCTGTCGAGCCTGACAACCCCGTCGAGACGTCTCGTGAGCTCCTCGAGAAGTCGAGCATCACTCTTGGTCGGCACCGTTCCGGCGATTGTGACAACTCCATCCACCACCGACACGGCTACCGCTTCCTCTTCAAGGAAGAGAATCCGGCGGATGACATCCTCACGGATCTCGTCCTCGATGACGTCGTCGGGACGCGTGAACGCTGCGACAACATCGGCTCTGCTTATGACGCCGCGCAGTCTTCCGTCGGCGTCGACCACCGGGAGTCGCTTGACTCCGTGGTTGACCATCACCCGCGCTGCTTCGGTCAGGCTTGCTTCTGGATAGATCACAATCGGATCGGGGGTCATGACCTGCTCTACGGTCTCGGCCTCCACGATCTGCGGTTCATCAAATAGAGCGTCGAGGAGACGGCGTCGGCGGGGTTCGACTCGGCCGGCTTCCCGGGCGAGGAAGTCGCCTTCAGTGATGATGCCGACGATTTGCCCGTTCTCATCGAGCACCGGAAGGCCGCTCACCCCGATGTCCGTCATCGTGCGGGCGGCTTCCTTCAGACTCATTCCGAGCGTCACGGTCGCCACTTCGGTTGTCATGAGGTCGAGAACCCGCACGTCATGCTCCCTTCACATCGGCGTCCCTCTGTCCACTCAGCGGAGCACCGCCGGCATGTCCAAATCTTCTCGTCAGGGTAACAATCGAAGCCGACCGAGCGGTCACTTGCCCGCCCAGACTTCAGGCGGATATTCCTGTTCGCGCCTGGCAGCCAAACGAGCGGCATATGCGGCCGCTTCGCTGCGCCTGCTCATTTCGAGCTTGGCGAGAAGATTGGATACATAATTCTTCACCGTCTTCTCCGCCAGGAACATCTGCTCGGAGATCTCCCGGTTGGTGAGGCCTTCCGCTATGTGATCCAAGATCTTGCGTTCTTGTGGGGTCAGTCGGGCCAGCAGAGGATCGTCGGGTTCATCACCTCGAAGCTTGCGGAATAGGCGATCGGTCATCTCTCCATCGAGCAACGATTCCCCTGCCGCCACCTTGCGCAGGTTGTTGACCAGATCGTGCGAATCGATACGTTTGAGAACGTATCCGGAGGCACCCGCCACAATCGCCGCCATCAGGGCCTCTTCGTCGGCGTAGGAAGTCAGCATGAGTACCTTGACACCGGGCCAGCGGGACCTGATCTCACGACATGCTTCGACGCCGGACCCGTCCGGCAAACGCACGTCCATCACGACAACATCGGGGGACTCATAGCCGACTCGCCGCACCGCCTCGGCGACCGAGCCGGCTTCTCCGACGACGCTGAAGTCCTCCTCAGCTTCGAGAAGTGTTTTTAGACCTTGTCGGACGATTTCATGATCGTCCACGACCACGATGCGCATAGGGTTTCTCCTGGACCTCAGCGTAACCGGAATGTGACTTTCGACTCTGGACCATCTGCCCTGACAAGCACGGACCAAGGTCCCGAGTTCATAATCCCAGGGTTGTGGGATATCCTCACGTCCATGGTCGATGCAAAGCTCCCGGCGAGCAGACTCGCCCAGATGGTGGAGGGCGCAGCAGCGGTTGCGGGCCAGACCGATCTGACGGCTGTGCTCTGGACCACGGTTGAGACTGCCATGGATCTCACCGGGGCTACCTACGGGGCACTTGGAGTCATCGGCGAACACAAAACACTCGTTCAGTTCCTCCACGTAGGAATTGACCCCGACCTGGCCGCCGCGATGGGGGAGCCACCCCGTGGTCGAGGAGTGCTGGGAACACTCACGAGAGTGGCCACAACGTTGCGACTCGACAAGCTCTCCGACCATCCAGATTTTCTGGGTTTCCCCGATCACCACCCACCGATGGAATCTTTCCTCGGCGTCCCGATAAAGATCGGTGATGCCGTCTTCGGCAACCTCTATCTCACCGAGAAACCGAGCGGTTTCACGATCGACGATGAAGCACTGGTTGAAGCACTCGCCGTCATCGCCGGATCGGCAATCTCAACCGCGCGACTGCAGCGAAGGCTCCGCCGCGTCGCCGTGGTCGAGGATCGCGAGAGGATTGCCAGGGACCTGCACGACGCCATCATCCAGGACCTGTTCGCGGTCGGTTTGTCGCTTCAAGCGCTCGGACACAGCATCAAAGACGACGGCATTCACGCCGGCCTCGACGAAGCCGTCGGCCGGCTCGATGATTCGATTGCTGCGTTGCGGCGCTACATCTTCGATCTCAGACCGCCCGTCTGGACTCGACGCAACCTCCGGCTGGAACTGTCCGACATGGTCGGCCAACTGGCCGGGCCTTACGGCGCCGACGTCGACGTACACGTCTCGAGCGAGGCAGCCGAACTGCCGGGGACGGCAATCGATGACGCCCTCCAGATGATCAGAGAAGCACTCAGCAACGCTTTGCGGCATTCTGGAGCGACCAAGATCTCGGTCACAATCGAAGAGGGCGCCGATTGCGTGTTGATCTCAGTTGCGGACGACGGCGACGGATTCGACCCGTCGAGCGTGCAAAAAGGCATGGGACTGGACAATCTTCGGTCACGAGCCGACAAGGCCAGGGGAACGACCACGATCAACACAGCGCCCGGCGCAGGCACGACGGTGTTGATCTCGCTGCCGCTTTGAGCAATGGGCTTTGAGCCGTGGGCCGCTGGCTACTGGCCGGTGGATCGCAAAACGCACCACCAGAAACCCACCACAACGACACGACCACAACAGAACGCCGTTCAGCGGATGCGCGGCCACCAACGCAGCTCGCGATCCGCGACCGGCGTCTGACCGGGAGCCAATTGCCAACTGCCAACTGCCGGTGGCTCACAGAGCCGCCTAGCTATTGATTATCGCCCGCTCTGGCGAGTTCGGCCCGTTTGTCTGGCCGAGGGCGGAGGCGATTCTGTCCATGAACGCCTTCACGCTGGCCTCGGCGACCCGGTGCAACAGGGCCCGATCAAGTATCTCGCCGACCGTCCCCAGCGGCGGATCGTATGACCCGCGGAAGGTCAGTTGTGCCCTCGACGATCCGAGTGGGGCGACGATGAGATCGGCCAGCATTCGGGGAAACAAGCCGGGAGAACCGGTCGCCTCCCACGTCAACGGCAAGGTCGTATGAGCATGCGCACGAATCGGCTCGCCCACATGGAGTGAGACCTCTCTAGCCAGCAGCGGGGCTTTGCCAAAAGCCATTCGGGCCCGGATGTCCTCGCCGTCGCGATAGGCCTCCGACGCCCACGCGCCGAATTCCTCGAACCTGTCGAGGAGTTCTCCTTCGACCTTCCGGAACGGCCGGTCGACGTAGACGAAGTAATAGACGAACACTCTGCTCTGTGCCTCTCCTGGTGTGGAAACCATCCCACGCGGCCGGAGAAACGGCTAGGGACCAACGTCCCCGAGTACCCGCCGAAGCGCACGCCCGCGAGCCTTGACGCTGGATATACTCAGGGGGGTATCAGTTTTCTCCATGAATTGACGAAAGGACGCAACAATGGAACGGCGACCCTACGGGCTTCGAGTCTTGCTCGATGTCAGTCTGTCGGAGGCGGAAGACCGAGCGCGCTCGGCCCTGGGCGCCGAAGGATTCGGGATTCTCACCGAGATTGACGTGCAAGCGACCCTCAAGCGGAAGATCGACGTTGATCGCCCGGCCTACAAGATCCTCGGAGCCTGCCACCCTGCTCTCGCCAATCGCGCCCTCAACGCTGAAGAGGAGATCGGCCTGCTACTCCCCTGCAATGTGGTCGTGTACGAGGCCGAGGCCGGCACAATCGTGGAAGCCCTGGACCCGGGAATCATGAGCTCAGTGACGGATTCGCCGGAGATGGCGGAGATAGCCACGGAAGCCCGTGAGAAGCTGACGCGGGCGATGGAGAGCTTGGAAAGCCAAGCCATTAGCCATTAGCTAGACGCTGGTTGCGAATTGCGAACCGCGAATTGCGTCCGCCGGCCGGGCTCCCTCTCCCTTCGAAGACTCAGGGATCTCCCCCGCTCCTGCGGGGGAGAAACGCGAATGGGCCGCCCCGAAGGACGGCCCAAGTCGTTATACGTTGTACAAGGTACGTTGTACGTCTTCTTAGATGAAAATGATCTGGGCGTCCTCGGACAGCTCCATGAAGTCGGAGGCCGAAATGACGTCTTCGACGCCGTCCCAGAGATCTTCACGCTCGAGTTTCAACATGTCGTAGGTCAAACGGCAGGCCCAGAAGTGGGCTCCTGAATCGGCGACCATCTGCATGAACTCCCGATGCGGGGGCACATCGAGGGCCTTCATCTCTTTGCTCATCATGCTGGACGCAAAGGCCGTCATACCGGGTAACCCGGCCAGCATGTTGGCCATGCCGATGTCGGTGCCGGGGATCTTCATCGATGGGTTGGCCACCGGGGAGACCTTCAGCTTGTCCATTCTGCGATCCATGATGGCATCCAAGCCCCAGAACGTGAAGAACACGTGGAGTTCAATCCCCTCACCGATTGCGGCGTTGCCGAGAACCATGGCGGCAGTTGACCATTCCATGGTGCCCTTGCTCACGATGATGCAGAGTTTCCGATCTCCACCATCGTCATCGAATTTTGGCACTGGGTGTGCTCCTTCTCTCTCTCGCCTACACGCAGCCGGTTGGCTTCTGGAGGCCGGATATGTACGACATCTTCTTGGCGGGCTTCTTCGGGAATAGCTTGTATAGCTCCTTCGTTGCGACGCCGGCCAGAGTCGACACGCGCCGCAGAGTGGCGGTTTCGCCCTGAGCTTCAAAGTCGGAGCGCAGGAAGCGAATGACCTTCCAGTGCTCGTCGGTCAGCTCGTCGATTCCGATTTCCTTGCTGAGGGCCGGAGCGAGTTCCTCGGTCCACTGACCGGGATCGGTCATGAAGCCTTCATCGTC
>JAUVQS010000084.1 GCA_030598025.1 Acidimicrobiia bacterium
CCAGTGACGGTTCCCAGACCCGCTCGGGAACCCAGGCGGTAATCGGATCGTGCGAGAACCTCTCGTTGATCTCATCTCGCATCCGCTTCAGATGTTCGAGCCGGTCACGGGGGGGAATAGCCGGGAGTATCGGCTCATACATCGCCCCACCCATCCATTCGATCTGTTCTCCAGAGGCGGACAGAACCTCGAGCAGTTCGGGTCGGGGAGTGTCGAGTTGCTCGAGCAACGGTCCGGAGTAGTGCACGTTGACCGAGGTTTCCGGATGCCGGCTCAGGACGTCGAGGAACGGTTCGTAGGCCCTGTCAATTGCCTGATCGAGAACAGTCTCGAGTTGTCCAAACGGTTGGTGGCAATGAACGGCGAAAATGAGTTGCACTTGGCACTCCTCCTTCGCCTCTCACGCTAGCGGGGCGGGTTGGTACCGACGACCCTGGAGGCAACAACCCCTACACTCAGCGGATGCCCATCGATATCGATATTGCTCATGTTGCGCGGCTCGCCCGACTGGGGTTGAGCGACGAGGAGCTGTCCGGTTACCAGGCACAGCTCGGCGTGATCCTCGATCACGCGGCCCGAGTCCAGGAATTCGATACCGAAGGCGTCGAGCCGACCGCCCATCCTCTCTCGATGGTGAACGCATTTCGTCCTGATGAGGTTCGCCCGTCGCTCGATCGACGGGAGGTTCTCGAGCAGTCGCCCGCACACGAGGACGGCTACTTCCGGGTCCCACCTCACCTGGAGACGCAGTGAGCTACCACAGCCTGTCCGACGCAAGCGCAGCACTGCGGGACGGCTCTGTTACCTCTCGAGAGCTGACCGACGCGGCGCTGGATCGAGCTTCGAAGACCGAAGCCGAGCTCCACGCCTACCTCACCCTCGACCACGACGGTGCCCGGCAATCGGCCGACGCCGCCGACGCAGCTTTTGCGGCCGGGCGCGACTCCGGCCCGTTTCAGGGGATTCCGGTGGCGATCAAAGACAATCTGGTGACCAGGGGTATTGAGACGACGGCCGCCTCTCAGATTCTCGCCGGGTACATCCCGCCTTATGACGGCACCGCTGTTGCGCGACTCAAAGCCCAGGGTGCAGTGATCACGGGCAAGACCAACCTCGATGAGTTCGCCATGGGTTCATCGACTGAGAACTCGGCGTTCGGGCCGACCCGCAATCCGTGGAACACCAATCGAGTACCCGGTGGATCATCCGGCGGTTCCGCGGTCGCGGTGGCGGCCGGTTCGGCACTCGTCGGTCTGGGATCAGACACGGGCGGCTCGATCAGACAGCCGGCGGCTCTGTGTGGTGTCGTCGGGATGAAACCTACCTACGGTTTGGTGAGTCGCTACGGACTGATTGCCTTTGCCTCATCGCTTGACCAGATCGGCCCCATCACGCGCACCGTCGAAGATTCCGTTGCCGCGCTCGAGACGCTGGCCGGGCACGATCCCCTCGACGCCACCTCCTATCGGGGCGATGTGCCTGATTTCCGTGTCGGATTCGATGATGGAGTAGCCGGGCTCACGATCGGCGTGGTTCGCCAGTTGAGTGGAGAGGGCTTCGAAGCAGGCGTGGAGGCCGCTTTCCGGCGCACGGTCGACCTGCTGAGCGAAGCCGGCGCCCGGGTGGTCGAGGTTTCACTGCCGTCGCTGGATGTGTCACTGAGTGCGTACTACCTCATTGCACCAGCTGAGTGTTCTGCCAATCTCGCCCGTTTCGATGGCGTTCGCTATGGATTGCGCCACGATGGGCCGACGGTCGAGGAGATGATGACGGCAACGAGAGCCGATGGATTCGGCCCCGAAGTGATTCGTCGAATCCTGCTGGGAACCTACGCGTTGTCGGCCGGCTATTACGACGCCTTTTACGGTCAGGCGCAGAAGGTGCGGACGAAGGTGATTCAGGACTTCGAGGCTGCCTATGAGCAGGCGGATGTTCTTGTCTCTCCGACTGCCCCCACCACCGCCTTTGAGGTCGGGTCCAAGACCCAGGAGCCGCTCTCGATGTACCTGTCGGACATTTGCACGATCCCATCCAATCTGGCCGGCGATCCTGCCATCTCGGTTCCCGTCGGACTCGATGACGCGGGTCTTCCCATCGGTTTTCAGGTCATGGCGCCGGCACTGGGTGAGGCCGTCATGTTCCGGGTCGCCCGGGCCGTCGAGCGGGCCGTCGCCTTCGAGCAGCGCCCTCCGATGCTGGAGGTGTGGTCGTGAACTGGGAACCAGTCATCGGGATCGAAGTCCATGTCGAGTTGAAGACTGCATCGAAGATGTTTTGCGGGTGTCGAGTGGATTTCGGTTCGGAACCCAACACCAACGTATGTCCGGTGTGTCTCGCCTTGCCGGGAGCACTTCCCGTACCGAATGAGCAGGCTATCGAGTGGATCGTTCAGATCGGTCTGGCGTTGAACTGCACGATCTCGCCGCAGAGCCTCTTTCACCGCAAGAACTACTTCTATGCCGATCTACCGAAGAACTACCAGATTTCACAGTTCGATATTCCGGTGTGTTCGGGTGGTTTTCTGGACGTCGTCCTGGACGGTGAGACAGTCAGAGTCGCGATCAACCGTGTGCACCAGGAGGAAGACACAGGGAAGAGCATTCATGTCGGAGGAGGTGGGCGGATCCACTCTGCCGAAGCCACCCTGCTTGACTTCAATCGCGCCGGCGTGCCACTCGTCGAGGTGGTGACCGAGCCCGATATTCACAGCCCGGCGCAGGCCCGGGCCTACGCCCAGCAGTTGCGGTCCGTCATCGAGACCCTCGGCGTGTCCGATGCCAAGCTCGAAGAGGGCTCGATGCGCTTCGATGCGAACGTATCGATCCGACCGCAGGGCGATCAGGAACTCGGTGCCAAGGTCGAGGTGAAGAACATGAACTCTTTCCGGTCGCTGGAGCGCGCTCTCGCCTATGAGATTGTTCGCCAGACCGAGTTGAGAGAAGACGGGCAACGCATTCCTCAGGAGACACGGCACTGGGATGAAGAGGCCGGCATCACTCAGGGCATGCGTTCCAAAGAAGGCTCGTCGGATTATCGGTACTTCCCCGAACCGGACCTGGTTCCGATCGTTGTCTCGGATGAACAGCGAGAGCGGATTCGGTCAACCTTGCCCGAGCTTCCACACGAGCGTCGGGCTCGATATGTGGACTTCGGACTGGATTCCCACGCTGCCTGGGTTCTCGTTTCCGGTGAGGATGGACTGGCCGGGCTGTTCGAAGATGCGGTCGGCCTCGGCGCCGACCCCAAGCAGGTGGCCAAGTGGCTCACCGGCGAAACGACCGCCTACCTCCGCCGGGAAGACGCCACGATCGAGAGCAGGGCCCTGACCGCCGCGCATCTCGTTGAGATGACCGGGATGTTGGCCGCCGGAAAGCTGTCGGCCTCGGCCGCCAAAGAGGTTCTCACCGGGGTTCTCGATGGCGAAGGGTCGCCTGGGGAGGTGGCTACGGCACGAGATCTCATCCAGATGTCGGACGGCGCCGCGATCGAGGTCGAGGTCGATGCAGTGCTCGACTCGAACCCCGATGCCCTGGAGAAGATTCGCTCCGGTGACATGAAACCGTTCGGGTTCCTGGTCGGGCAGGTGATGCGCGCTACTTCAGGCAAGGCCGACCCGAAAGTGGTCAACGAGATCCTGCGGAATCGGGCTTCGCAATGAGCCGACCGATCGTTTTCGACTGCGACGGGGTGCTGGTGGACTCAGAGGAACTCGCCTGGTCCGCCTGGCGTGACGCTCTCGCTCCGTATGGTGTCGGAATCTCCGACGACGAAGTTGCGGAGTTGTCCGGTCGGACCGAGAAGGACGCGTTTGCTCATTTCGCGGCTCGAGCCGATCTTCCTCCCTATGAAGGGTTCTGGCCGCTCCTTGCCGATCGGGTTCATGCGTTGTTTGAGCAGTACCTGGAAGCGTTTGAGGATGCGACCGACACTCTCGAGATCCTCCACAAGCAGGGCCGGACGATCGCGGTTGCCTCGAGCAGTCCGCGCGACCGTCTGGATCTGTCGTTGCACTCGACCGGTCTCGATCGCTTCTTCGAGGTTGTCGTCGCAGGCGATGAAGTAGCCAACGGCAAACCGGCCCCGGACATCTACCTGGCCGCCGCAGCCGGCCTAGGGGTGGACCCGACCATCTGCGTCGCAGTTGAGGACGCCCCGGCCGGCATCGCTGCAGGTTAGGCCGCCGGTATGCTGGTGGTCGCAGTACTCCGTGGCACATACTCGGTCGACCAACTGAGGGAGGCAGACGTCGTCGTGCCCCGCCTGACCCCCGCCGTCCTGGCGTAGGACGACGCAGTCGCGATTCGCGATTCGCAGCTATCCTTGTCCGTATGGAAAACCTCTCCCTGTACATCGGTATTGCGGCAGCCGCTCTCGTTGCATGGTGGATCTTCAAGAAGCTGTTCAAGCTGGCGTTCTATGCCGGGATCATCGGGGTGGCCGCCTGGTTCTTCTATTTCCAGTCCTGATCGGATCGTATGGACTTCCTCTTTGAGGTCGTCGGCGATGCGCTGAACTCCCTATCCGGATTCGGGGTTGAACTCCGCCGGGTAATCGGCCTCACCCTCGTCGTGTCGGTGCTGGCTACCGCTTTCGGTGTCGTCATCGGGGTCCCGCTCGGTGCCTGGATAGCGCTGGGTCGAACCAAGGCGCGGACGGCCTGGCTCGTGGCGGTGAACATAGGTATGGGGATGCCGCCGGTCCTGGCGGGTTTGGCGTTGCTGTTGTTGCTGTGGGATACCGGCCCGCTTGGTCAACTGGAGCTTCTGTTCTCTCCGACTGCGATGGTGGCTGCTCAGACACTCCTGGCCATTCCGATCGCGGCGGGTGTGACGGCCGGGGCCGTCAAGGGCTTGCCATCCGCTGCCTCGGAGCAACTGGCCGCTCTCTCGCTGCCCGGCTGGCAGAAAGGCAGGGTGGCGTTGGTCGAGGTCTGGCCCGGCGTTCTGGCGGCGGTAGCCGCCGCATTCGGGCGCGTTGTCTCCGAAGTTGGGGCGGTGCTGGTGGTCGGGGGCAATATCGTTGGTGAGACCCGTGTACTCACTACTGCGATCGTGCAGGAGACCCGCCGGGCAAATTTCGGTGAGGCGCTGGCACTCGGCATCGTGTTGATTCTCCTCGCCGGTGCCGTCAATGGTTTCCTCACCTGGATGCAGCTCAGGAATGCCCGTCATGATTGAGTTGTTTGAACTCCGCTTTCCTTCGGACGGCTCGGTGCTGGCGGTCGAGGGCCTTGAAGTGAGAAGCGGGGAGCGGTTGGTGGTGTTCGGCCCCAACGGAGCAGGCAAGTCGACGCTGCTGCGTCTGCTGGCTGGGACTCTGCCCGGCGGCCCGGCGCTCGACTCGACGTATTTGCCGCAACGCCCGTATCTGTTCCGGGGAAGTGCCGGATTCAACATGGGCCTGGGACTGTCGGCGGAAGAGGCGAGTAGAGCTCGACACCTCGCCGACCGGCTCGGAATTGGGGAGGTTCTCGAGTATGAGGCTTCGTCGCTCAGCGGAGGTGAAGCTCAGCGTGTTGCCATCGCCCGCGCGATGGCAAGGCAACAACCCTGGGTGCTGCTGGATGAGCCGCTATCGGCGCAAGATGAGCAAGATCGAATGAGAATCGCCGCCGTGATCATTGAGGAGCTTGGTGATCGGGGAGCGGTGATCATCACCCACGATCGCGAAGAAGCGGCGGTGCTCGGCGACCGGCTGGCGGTCCTGGTGAATGGGCGGCTCCTTCAGGAAGGATCTGTCGATGAGGTCTTCTCCCTTCCTGCTTCCGATTTGGTGGCGACCGCGGTGGGCATCGGCAACGTCATCGACGGTGAGGTCGTGGCAGGCGAAGGGCCACTGACATCGCTGCTGGCCGGGGGCATGAACATCTGGGGTTTGGGTGATGTACAACCCGGTCATCCGGGCCGGGCCCTATTCGGAGCAGAGTCGGTCACATTGTTCCGCGGTCGAGAGGGCGCAGCAGGCAGCGCCCGCAACCGCTGGGTGGGCACCGTCACCGAACTACGCCAACTGGGAAGGCTGGTCGAAGTGGTGATCGACGCCGGGAACCGGGTGGTTGCCCTGGTAACGCCCGGCTCACAGGAGGTCCTCCAATTGGGCCCGGGAGCAAATGTGACCTTGACGGTGAAGGCGACCGCGGTTCGAGTGAATCCCAGATGAAATGGTCCCTGGCCGTCTTGCTGCTGACTCTGACGGCATGTTCGGGGGGTGGACAACAGCGGGTGATCGTTGCGGCGGGAACCACGCTGGTCGATAGCGGACTGCTGGATGCTGTTGCGGATATCTTCGAGGAATCTCATCCCGACCTTGAGCTCAGCGTTGTGGGTGAGGCGAGTGCCCAGGTTCTCGAATTAGGGCGGCGTGGCGGTGCCGACGTTCTCATCACGCACGCGCCCGCCTTGGAAGAGGAGTTCATCCGCGACGGGATCGCTGCTCGTTATGAACTCGTCTTGTCGAGTTCATTTGTGATCGTCGGTCCGCCGGACGGCGTGTCGGCAAGCACGTTTGCTGAGGTGTTGACTGCGATCTTTGATACAGGAGGACCGTTCATCAGCCGGGCGGACGGCAGCGGGACCCATGAGATCGAACGGCAATTGTGGGCCGCGGCCGGCATCGACCCCAGTGACGAGTCGTGGTATCTGGAGACCGGGCAGGGGATGGGATTGACGCTGCAGGTAGCCGATCAACGACACGGTTACACGCTGAGCGAGTTTGGAACCTTCTTAGCCGCCTCCGACACCCTGTCGCTCGAACCCATCGAGGTGGGC
>JAUVQS010000137.1 GCA_030598025.1 Acidimicrobiia bacterium
CCAGCCTTGATGCCGCGTTGGCATCCGATGCTGCTCTCGTCCATGAGGGGCAGACGAGGGAGGGTTTCGCACATGGCCTTGGGCAGCTTCCCGAGCGAGACGGGAACGTCTGCTATCGGTATGGTTTTGAGCGCGGCGAGATCGATGAAGCAGGCGGCTTGGCGGCGATCGTCATCGACCGCGAGTACGAGTTTCCTGCTGTCTACCAGTACTCAATGGAAACCCACTCGGTGATTGCGCATCACACCGGTGATGAGATCAGCTTGTGGGCTAGTTGTCAGCATCCCTTCCTTGTTCGGGCCGAGATTGCGGCACTCTTCGGGCTTTCTGTCGATCGTGTGCGGGTCGTCGTTCCATTCCTCGGTGGAGGGTTCGGCAGCAAGTCCTATACGAAGATGGAGCCAATTGCCGTCGCTCTTGCCCGTAAAGCCGGACGGCCGGTGAAGATCGTCAATCGGGTGGACGAATCTATGGTTACGACGCGCCGGCACAACATGAAGTGTCGAATGCGCACATTTGCCACGAAGGACGGAGAGCTTCTCGGCCGTCAGGTCGAGATCTGGCTTGACACCGGAGCGTACGCGGACAACGGCCCTCGAGTTACCGCTACTGCAGCCGACGCCGCGCCGGGGCCATACCGGTGGCCGGCGGTGCAGGTACGGGCTCATTGCGTCTATACCAACACAGGTCCGGCCGGGTCGTACCGGGCGTTCGGGGCAACGCATCTCCAGTGGATTGGAGAGTCCCAGATCGATGAGATCGCCAGAACCGCAAGTATCGATCCGCTCGAGTTCCGGCGACGGAACCTACTTCGGCCCGGTGAGGAGGTCCGGCCGGGCGGCCGACCTCTCGACGCCGACCTGGTCGGCGACGTCGAAAAGGCAGCGGCTGCTATTGGTTGGGGAAGAGAACGGATTACAAATCGCGGACTTGGAGTTTCCGTTGGTCTACTCGCCGCCGGAGCGCACCCTGTTTCGACGGCCTCAGTGCGGATGGATCCCGATGGCGGAGTCGCCGTGCTTGTGGGATCCACCGAAATGGGTCAAGGAACCAGAACCGTCATGGCCCAGATCGCGGCCGAGGTCTTGTCCATAGATCCTGCCGTCGTCACAGTGCCGGGTGCCGACACTCGCTTCACACCCTACGACCGCTCCACCGGGGCAAGTCGCTCTACCACCGTTGCCGGTAAGGCTGTGGAGCTTGCGGCGGGCGAAGTGCTCGAGGCGTTGCTCGAAACCGCCTTGCTCATCTTCGATTCGGCCGAAGGCCACGAACTCCACGCGGAGGACGGCCACGTCTGGTTCGGCGACGAGTCGGTCGGGTATCCAGATCTCATTGCCAGGCGGTTCGGGTTCGTCGGTGGCGAGTTGCGTGGGTACGGCGAAGTCAAACCCGAAAAGGGAAGTGGTTCCTACGCAGAGGGACCCGTGTTTTGGGAGGTATGCGTTGCCGCCGCCGAGGTAGAACTGGATCGAGATACGGGGGTCGTGCGAGTTCTGCAGACGTCGAGCGTCGCTGATGTTGGAAAGGCGATCAACCCGCAGCTGATAGAACGACAGGATGAGGGTGGCACGATGCAGGGACTGGGGAACGCGCTGTTCGAGGAAATGATGTACACAGACGACGGTGTGCTCCTCAACGACACCCTGCTCGACTACCGCATCCCAGCTACAGAGGACTTACCAGAGAAGATGACCTGCATCATCGTAGAGAACGGCGACGGGCCCGGCCCCTTTGGGGCGAAAGGGTGTGGGGAGGGCGTTCTCGCCGCAATTCCTGCGGCGATTGTGAACGCACTCGCAGATGCCGGCGTATCCATCATGGAGTTGCCGCTTACCCCTGAGCGGGTGTGGCGGCGAATCCAAGAATCCGAAAGCCAGCAACAAGAAGGGAAACCGTAATGGTCGCTTACAAGACCGCAGCGATAATTGGCACAGGCACAATGGGGCCAGGGATGGGAGCGGTGCTCGAGCGAGCCGGCTTGAAGACCTTCCTGTTCGACATCGACCCGGAGGCCCTAGAGCGGGCCAGGGCCGGTGTTGATCTCGCCGGTGGGGTGCTCGACAGACTCGAGGCACCGCAGGTCCCGGGCGGATCGATCCATTTCTCGATGGGCCTCGAAGAGGCGGTCGGTGAAGCGGATCTCGTGATCGAGGCAGTGTCGGAGAATGTCGATCTCAAGAAGAAGGTGTTCGGCGACCTTGCTGCGCTCGCTCCCGAGTCTGCGGTGCTCGCGTCGAACAC
Organism: Acidimicrobiia bacterium; assembly: GCA_030598025.1. Taxonomy (GTDB): domain Bacteria; phylum Actinomycetota; class Acidimicrobiia; order Spongiisociales; family JAHEDJ01; genus JAHEDJ01. The sequence continues at coordinate 2,245 of JAUVQS010000137.1, forward strand.
GTCGGGTATCCCTATTACCAAGATCGCAGAGGGCAACGAGGCTGCGTCCCGAATCATTGGCATGCATTGGTCGAACCCACCTCACCTCATCCCGATGATCGAGGTAGTGCAAGGCGATCAGACGTCGGCCACAGTCAAGGATGACCTCAGCGGGTTCATCCAGTCTTTCGGATATGAGGCCGTCGGCGAACGCGAGGTTCCAGGCTTCGTGGAGAACCGGATCCTCTATGCGATCCTTCGCGAAGTTGTTGAGCTTGTGGAACGCGGGATCATCAGCCACGCCGATATGGATACCTGCGTGAAGTGGGGCATCGGGTACAAGCTGGCGGTAATCGGACCTCTAGAGCTCATCGACATGGCCGGGTTGGATATCTACAACAGCGTCGGTTCTTACCTGAATCAGGACCTCTCGACGGCGTCAACGGTGTCGAGCATGATCACAGACCGGGTTGCCGAGGGCAGACTCGGCATGAAGACTCTCGGCGGGATTTACGACTACGACGCTGAGGATGTGAAGGCACTCGGGGCTGCCAGGGCCGCGAAGCTGATCGCAGTCCGTAAGGCACTTGAAGGTGATAAAGGAGGCGAATGAGAAATGGTCGACAAGAAGGTATACATCCTCGATTCCGGCACGCTGGTAATCGATCGATCCCAGGTTCTGTGGCATATCGACATCGGTACACCCGTGAGATTCCCCGTGTACAGCGTTCTGGTTGAACATCCCGACGGTCTGTTCTTGTTCGACACGGGTTATGACCTCGAGCACGTCGAGGAGGTTCTTCCGTTTGAACTTCCGGAACAGACTGCGGAGCAGACGATCCCGGCTCAGCTCGAAAAATGCGGGTTCCAAGCCGAACAGGTTGACTTTGTGATCAATTCACATTTCCACTTCGACCACGTCGGAGGGAACAAGTATTTGACGAACGCGACGACCCTCGTAAACAAGGAAGAACTTCGGCACGCCAAGGTACCTGAGC
>JAUVQS010000072.1 GCA_030598025.1 Acidimicrobiia bacterium
GCACGAAACAACGACGAGATTGTTCTCACTACCTACGGACGATCTTCGGGATTCTGCGTTGACCCGATAGAGAAGAAGCCGCTCAACCACTTCCTGCCGGGGACACCCGTGTTGTCCTTTGGAACCGCCGGCTGCAATCTCGCCTGCCGATTCTGTCAGAACTGGGATATCTCGAAGGCGAAGCAATACGACGTTCTCGCCGATCAGGCATCTCCGCAGGCAATCGCCAACGCCGCAATCGATCTGAAATGCCGGAGTGTCGCCTTCACCTACAACGACCCGGTCATCTTCCATGAATACGCGATCGACGTCGCCGAGGCCTGCCGGGCAAAGGGAGTCAAGACGGTGGCAGTCACGGCCGGGTACGTGAGCGCGGATCCGCGTCGGGAGTTCTACGCCCACATGGACGCCGCCAATATCGATCTCAAAGCATTCTCCGAAGATTTCTATCGTCGCACCTGTGCAGGCAGCCTCGCCCCGGTTCTTGAGACTATCGAGTACGTGCGAAACGAGACCAGCGTCTGGTTGGAAATCACGACCCTGCTGATTCCGGGTCTCAACGACTCAGATGAGGAAATCAGCGAAATGACCCAGTGGGTCGTCGAGCATCTCGGGCCGGACGTCCCTCACCATTTCACTGCTTTCCATCCGGACTTCAAGATGGTCGATCGGCCCTCGACACCGGCCACCACGTTGAGCCGGGCCCGTCAGATCGCCATCAACAACGGCGAACGCTACGTATACACGGGCAATGTTCACGACCCGGCCGGACAATCCACGTTCTGTCATCACTGTGGAGCAACGCTCATCCAGCGCGACTGGTACAAGCTCGGCGGATGGGCACTCTACGGTGACGACAGGTGCGAAGTGTGTGGGACGAGTTGTGCCGGGGTGTTCGAATCGGAGCCGGGGACGTGGGGGTCTCGCCGACTACCCGTCCGTTTGGCCGGCCGCTAAGCCGGTCCCACTGGGCCGAGCGCAAACGCTCCGTAACCAACCACTCGATCGCGGGGCCCGGCGGTGTCTCCCGACGAGCGGAGGTCGAGCAGTTGGCACCTCCATCCCCGTTCGATCGCCACACGCAGTGCCGCCCGCACGGCCGTCCGCCCGCACGCGCTGTGCCGCCCGAGATCCGCTTCACGCAGTTCGACAATGGCGTCCGCGGTGATCGCATCGAGGCGTCCGGCGGTCTCGTAATCTTGATAGTGCGATAGATCTGAGCTCACCACGACGAATAGGCCGGCTTCCAGCATGAGCGAAAGCACCTCCGCCGCTTGCTCAGGATGTTCGTCGCCGGTCAGCACTGGGACAATGCTGAACTCTTCGAGCGCCACCTGGAGGAAGGGAAGTTGAACCTCCAGCGAGTGCTCCCGTCGATGGGCCGACTCGGACCGTGCCACCAACCCGTCCTCAGCGAGATCTTGCGCGAGCTCGTCGACGGCAATGGTCCCGAGAGGCGTTGCCAGCCGGTCATGGGCCGGTATCGCCAGGCCATCAAACCCAACGAAATGGGAAGGGCCCATCAATGCGATCCGATTCGGAGGCTGATCGGCAATGATCCGGTACGCGACCGCTGCCACCGAACCGGAGTAGATGTGCCCGGCATGCGGAGCGATCACCATCCGCGGCACCAGTGAAAGAGGAGTCACAGACGCCTCCTCCATCATCCTCCGGACCGTATCTCCCAACTCCGACGCTGAACCGGGGTAGAACGTTCCCGCCACCGCCGCCGGCCGCGCTCTCATACTCATATGGGAAGCCTACGCCTGTGGCATGATTCGCAGATGAAACATCGATTGGTCGCCCTGGCCAAGGAGTCCATCAAGCGGCACCTCGCAGGAGTATCAGCTGCACAGACGATCTCCGAAGGCTCAGACCCACTCCCATGGGGTGTCTTCGTTTCGCTCCATGAACCGGGCCCGCCGGGAGCGGAGGGGCCCCTCAGGGGCTGCATCGGCAGTCTGGATCTCGACGCTACTTCTCTCGAACGCGAGGTTGAGCGGGTGGCGGTTTCATCCGCGACCGCCGATCCCCGCTTCCGTCCGTTGCTACCTGATGAGGTGGACGCCCTCGAAATTGCCGTGTACCTCCTCCATCCGCCCGAGGTCGTCGACGGCGCGGACGACCTTGATCCGCAGAAATTCGGCGTGATCGTCACCGGCGGCCGCGGCCGGCGTGGGCTTATTCTGCCCGGAATCGCCGGGATCGACAATCCCGAGCGCCAAATCGAGGTGGCGATACGAAAGGCAGGATTGGAGCAACGCGATGAGGTCAGAATCGAGCGTTTCACCGCCGATATCCTCCATTGATCAGTAGGGTCGAGGCATGACAACCATTCAGCGCCTCACCGACTCCTGCCTGACCGTCACCACGGATACGGGCACGACCTTGTTCGATCCGGGATTCCACACATTCGACACCGGCGAGTTCGACCTCGCGTCGCTCGGCGACATCCAACGGGTGCTCATCACCCACGAGCATGGCGACCACGTGAAACCCGAATTCGTCTCGTGGCTCCTGGATCGAGGCGACGATGTGACCGTCTTCTCGAATCAGTCGGTCGCCGACCTCCTCGCTCAACACGACATTGCCGTCGAAACAGCCAACCCGGACGGCGTGAGCTCAGAAGATGTACTCCACGAAACCACTCCCATGGGAACCGCGCCGCCGAACCGGTCTTTCACCATCGACGGGGCCCTCACCCATCCCGGTGACAGCTACCAGCCCACGCGGTCGGCACCGGTACTTGCCTTGCCGCTTCTCATTCCGTGGGGTTCCACGACGGAGTCCATGGACTTCGCCCGCCGCCTTGCGCCACAGCAGGCCATCCCGATCCACGACTTCTACCTCAACGGATTGGGACACAATTGGATCACCGGCATGGCCAAGAACGTGCTCGCCAAATCCGGTATCGAACTAATACCTCTTGGCTGGGGCGAGAGCTATACCGTGTGAGAGGCTACGCGGAGATCAGCGCCAAGTCGGGTTGATTACGTATGGCGTACAACGTACTGCGTACAACGTACCTCTGGCCTCGAAGACTTCCACCGTTCACTTGCGGACGCCAGCACGGAACCGGGGGCAACAACGCAACTCACCGCAATGCGCGGCCAATTGCCAATTCCCGGCGGCCAGAGGCCGTCCTAGAACCCCACATTCCGTGGGGTTCTGGGGAACGGGATCACGTCTCTTATGTTCTGCATGCCGGTGGCGAACTGAACCACCCGCTCCAGGCCGAGGCCGAACCCGGCATGAGGCACACTCCCGAAGCGGCGCAGATCGAGGTACCACCAGTAGTGGTCCGGGTCCATGCCCTTGATCTCCATGCTCTCGGCCAGGACATCGAGGCGTTCCTCGCGCTGGCTGCCCCCCACGATCTCACCAATCTGGGGCACCAGCACATCCATTGCGGCCACCGTCTTGCCGTCGTCGTTGCGGCGCATGTAGAACGCCTTGAAATCGAACGGGAAGTCGGTGACAATCACCGGCTTCTTGATAGCGACTTCAGTGAGATACCGCTCATGCTCGGACTGGAGGTCGGACCCCCACTCGACCGGGTATTCGAATGTCTCGCCTGATCCAAGAAGAGTCTCCACCGCTTCGGTGTAGGTGATCCGTTCGAAATCGCTCTCCACGACCCCGGTCAACGTATCGAGGAGACCCTCTTCTACCCACTTGTTGAAGAACTCGAGATCATCGCCACAGTTGTCGAGCACGTAGCGCACGAGGTACTTCACGTAGTCCTCGGCCAGGTCGGCGTTGTCATTGAGATCGGCGAACGCCATTTCGGGTTCGATCATCCAGAACTCGGCCAGGTGCCGGCGGGTGTTCGAGTTCTCCGCCCGGAACGTTGGCCCGAAGGTATAGACCCTGTCGAGAGCGAGTGCGTATGCCTCAGCGTTCAGTTGCCCGCTGACCGCCAGAAATGCGGGACGACCGAAGAAGTCCCGGGAGTAGTCGACCTCCCCCCGGTCGGTGCGCGGCGGTTGGGACGGGTTCAAGCTCGTGACCTGGAACATCTCGCCGGCACCCTCGGCATCGCTGGCCGTGATCAGCGGCGTGTGGACATAGAGAAAGTCGCGTTCCTGGTAGAACCGGTGAGTGGCGTACGAGAGAGCGTTCCGGACCCGCGCAACTGCCCCGATCGTGTTTGTGCGTGGTCGGAGATGGGCAATCTCTCTCAGGTGCTCGAACGAGACCCGTTTCTTCTGCAGTGGGTAGTCATCCGGGTCGGCGAACCCGAAGGCCTCAACCTCACTTGCCTTGATCTCAACGCTCTGGCCCTGGCCCGGTGACTCGGCCAGCTCCCCCGTGATTCGAACCGCCGATCCGATTGTGAGCCGCAAGACGTCCGTCTCGTAGTTCGATAGATCGCCATCGGCAATGACCTGGAGTCCTGAGAAACAGGATCCATCGTGCAGTTCGATGAATGAGAATCCGCCCTTGGAGTCACGGCGCGTCCGGACCCAACCGGCGACCGTGACCTCGGCCCCGTAGTCCGTGCGCTCGAGCACGTGCTTGATCAATTGCCGATGCATATGCGACTCCCGAGTGTCAGTTTGTTCTTGGTGTCGATGGGGTCAACCGGTCGCTGATCTTACGGCAAGCATCGCAACGGAGCCAGATCGAGAACGCGTCTGCAGCGCTAACCCAGGCATCTGGCAATTGGCAATTGGCTCCCCGCGATCGGGGGTCGACCTACGAACCGCGATTCGGAGGCGCGGCATGTCGGCGCCTCTTCCGCCTATCCTCCCAACGACTGTGACCCGCATCTCCGCCATCGGTCGAAGGTTTCGCCGCACCTCAACGCGTCCGGAGAAACTCGGGACGTTCATCGGTGTATTCACGCCTTCGATTCTCACCATCCTCGGCGTGATCCTCTTCCTGCGAACCGGATGGATGGTCGGCAATGTCGGCCTGCTCGGAGCCATCGGTATCGTCGTCATCGCCAACGCAGTGACGTTCGCCACCGCGTTGTCGGTTGGAACCGTGGCGACCAACATGCGGGTGGGGGCCGGCGGCGCCTATTACATCATCTCTAGAAGTCTGGGCGTCGAGATCGGCGCGGCGATCGGCATCCCCCTCTTCCTCGCTCAGGCATTCAGCGTCACGCTGTATGCGTTCGGTCTGGCTGAGAGCTTCCAGCTGATCTGGCCGTCGCTCCCCCTCCGGCCAACTGCCACCATCACCATCCTGATCGTGGCGTTGCTGGCTGCTCGTGGGGCGGACCTGGCACTGCGGCTGCAACTTCCGATCATGGGCGGAATCGTTCTGGCCCTGCTCGCTCTCGGCATCGGCGTCGCCCGCAACATTCCTGAGACGGCGGAACTCGCAGGCGCGTCATCCGGACTCGGCTTCTGGCCGGTCTTTGCCGTCTTCTTCCCGGCGGTGACCGGCATCATGGCGGGTGTTTCACTCTCGGGAGATCTGAAGCATCCGGAGCGCTCGATTCCCCGTGGGTCGATCGCCGCCGTACTGGTGGGTTTCGTTGTCTATCTCGGGGTGGTCGTGGCACTCGGGCTGGCCGCCACACCCGAAGATTTGATCAACGACAATCTGATCTGGTTCACGTTGGCGGGGGGCTTCGGGTTCCTCATCTTCCCGGGATTGTGGGGTGCCATCTTCTCGTCGGCCGTAGGGAGCATCCTGGGAGCTCCGCGCACTCTTGAGGCGATGGTGGACGATCGAGTTCTTCCGCGATTCATCGGCAAGCGAATCGCTCGCATCGAAGGCCCCGGAATCCCTCTCATCATTTCGATTGCCGTGGCGCTGGGAGCGGTCATGCTGGGAGACCTGAACGCGGTCGCTCCCGTTCTGACCACGTTCTTCCTGACTACCTACGGAATGGTCAATCTGGTCGCCGGTATCGAGCGTTTGTCCGGCGACCCTTCATTCAGACCGTCTCTTCGGGTTCCGTCATGGATATCGCTGGCCGGCGCCTTCGGATGTTTCTGGGTGATGTACTTGATCAACCCGCTGGCGCTGGCGGTGGCGATCGTGGTCGAGGTCGGCGTGTATCTCATCATGCGACGCCGTGCCCTTGCCGCCCCGTGGGGCGATCTGCGCAGGGGTGCGCTCATGGCTCTGGTGCGTTCTACCGTGCTCCAGCTCCGACGTCTCCCCGAAGATCCTCGCAACTGGCGGCCCAACATCCTGCTGTTTGCCGGTGACCCTCGGAAGCGAGCTGCCCTCGTTCGTTTCGCCGCCTGGCTCGTTCAGGACCGCGGGATCCTCACAGTGAGCGATCTTCGGGTCGGGTCTCTCGAAGATCTCGGCTCATCGGTAGAGGAGCGAACCGTGAAGCTCAACCGTGATCTCGACGAGATGGGCGTAGTGGCGTTCGGTGAGGTGGACATTGTCGAGGATTTCATCAACGGCGTCATCGACGTAGCCCAGGCGAACGGCATCGCCGGAATCACCTCCAATACGGTCATGTTCGGCTGGAGCGAGAAGCCGGACCGTCAGGCTGAAGTACTTCGCATCATCGAACGGCTCGCCACTATCGGCATCTCGGCCGTGATCTGTCATCCCCGTGCCTTCTCCACCCAGAAACGAAGACAAATCGTGGTCTGGTGGGGCGGCCTTCAGAACAACGGGGACATGCTGGCGTTGTTCTCCCATCTCATGTCGCTGAATCCAGAGTGGCGCAACGCCCAGATCACCCTCAAGAGCATCGCGACCTCCGACATGATGATCCAGAGGAACCAGTCGCTCCTGGAGCGAGTGATCGGCGAGGCGCGGATCGATGCCCACATCGAGATCCTCCGCAAGTCGGACGACCTCTCGATCAGCGAGCAGATCTTCCGGGAGTCGCAGGGCGCCGATGTCGTGCTGATGGGTCTACGGACGACCGCTCCGGGAGACGAGGAAGCCTATTCGCAACGAATCGAGGAACTGGCGGAAGGCCTGCCATCGGTCCTCTTCGTCCGATCGGCCGGCATATTCCGCGGAAGGCTCCTCGGTGAGCAACCGGACACCGTCAACGGCCGCAATTAGCCCGGACTCTTCTCAGCAATACTGTTGCGCATGACGCGCCTAAATAGTGCCGAGAATCCAAGTGCAGTTTTCTCAGCAATACTGTTGCGCGTGACGCGCCGTAGCAGTGCTGAGAAAACTCCAAGAACCGGTCGATGAACCGGGGCATCGCCTTCGGGGTCGGGGCCTACCTGCTCTGGGGGGTTCTTCCGATCTACTGGAAGGCCCTCGACACGGTCGACTCGCTCGAAATTCTGGCGCACCGAATCGTGTGGTCGATCGTGCTGCTCGCCGGGATGATCGGCGTCCGACGTTCGTGGCCGCAGATCCGTCTCCTCAGTCGCCGGTCGGTGGCACGCCTCCTCATCGCCGGCACCCTCCTGACCCTGAACTGGGCGACCTACATTTGGGCGGTCAACAACGGACACATCGTCGAGTCGAGCCTCGGCTACTTCATCAACCCGCTATTGAACGTTGCTCTCGGCGTGCTGATTCTGTGAGAACAACTCGATACGACCCAGTGGCTAGCTATAGGGATTGCCACTGCCGGAGTGATCTACATGACCATCACGGCGGGATCACTGCCGTGGATCGCCCTCGTGCTGGCCTCC
>JAUVQS010000101.1 GCA_030598025.1 Acidimicrobiia bacterium
AGGTTGTACTTGCACGCATGATCCGGGCGGGCGTAGTTGCTCACCTCGTACCGCACATAACCGGCCGCAGCCAGCCACTCCTGAGCCATTTCGTACTTGTCGGCTTGATCATCCTCATCCGGGGCGGGGGCGCCTGCCTTGATTGAGCGGCTCAGTGCCGTTCCACGCTCAACCGTGAGCGTGTAGAGCGAGAGATGGTCCGGATCGAGGGCGATGGCCCGCTCGACCGTCTCTTCCCAGGACGAGATCGACTCACCAGGCGTCCCGAATATGAGGTCGAGGGCGATTGATTCGAAACCCGCCCGCCTGGCGCTTCGCACACCGCTCACGATGTCGACGGGTTCATGAAGGCGACCAAGGTCGCCCAACACAGCCGGGTCGAACGACTGCGCCCCGAACGACACCCGGTTGAATCCTGCACCCACCAGTGATTCGGCCAGCACATCGGACCAGTCCTCGGGATTGGCCTCGAGGCTCACTTCTGCCTGGTCGGCGAATCCGAAGCGCCGCTCCAGCGTCGCACAGATCGCCGTTAGGGCCGGCGCCGGAAGTCGACTGGGCGTGCCGCCGCCGAATGCGGCCGACTCGAGGGGTTGCCACTCAGGCTCGCTCTCGATCTCTACGCGCGCCGCTGCTTCGAATCGTTGCTGGAGATCATCCCGGCCCGCGACGACGTTGAAGTCGCAATATGGACAAACCCGCGCACAGAACGGGATGTGAACGTAGGCGCCCGACCAGAACGCTGCCGCCTCGGCGAGTTCTACGCTGTCCGGCAGCATCACGTTTCGGTGTCGACCCGGAGGGCCGAGATGAAGGCTTCTTGCGGTACTTCGACCGAGCCGACCATCTTCATGCGCCGCTTGCCCTCTTTCTGGCGTTCGAGGAGCTTACGTTTCCTGCTGACATCACCGCCGTAACACTTGGCGATCACGTCCTTTCGGCGGGCCTTGACCGTCTCGCGGGCAATGACCCTGCTCCCGATCGCAGCCTGAATCGGTACGTCGAACAGTTGACGGGGTATGAGACGCCGCAATCGTTCCGTCATCTTCTTTCCGTACTGATACGCCTTGTCCTGGTGAATGATTGCCGAGAAAGCGTCGACGGGTTGACCGTTGAGCAAAACGTCCACCTTGACGAGGTCGGACGCCCGGTACTCGCCCGGTTCGTAGTCAAGAGACGCATACCCGCGCGTCCGGGATTTGAGCTGGTCAAAGAAATCGAAGACGACCTCCGCCAGTGGAATGTCGTAGGACAACTCAACCCGCTCCGGCGACAGGTATTGCATGTGATCCATGGAGCCACGGCGTGCCTGAACGAGTTCCATTATCGTTCCCGTGTACTCGGAAGGGGCAATGATCATCGCCCGAACGTAAGGCTCCTCGAGCAAGGAGATCCGGCCTCGATCGGGTAGATCCTGGGGTGACCTGATTTCGAAACTCGTGCCATCGGTGGTGGCCACCCGGTAGGCAACAGACGGCGCCGTGGCAACGAGATCGAGGTCGTATTCTCGCTCGAGCCGCTCACGGACGATCTCCATGTGTAGCAATCCAAGGAATCCGCAGCGAAACCCGAACCCGAGGGCTCGGGACGTCTCCGGTTCGAATACGAGTGAGGCATCGTTCAGCCTCAGCTTCTCGAGAGCTTCGCGAAGGCGTTCGAAGTCTTCACCATCGGACGGAAACATGCCCGAGTAGACCATCGGCTTCGGTTCCGAGTAGCCCGGCAGCGGTTGAGTGTTCGTAGAACCCGGGTGCGTGATCGTGTCGCCGACACGAATCCGATCAATCTCTTTCACGCCGGTGATGAGGTATCCGACTTCGCCGGCGCCGAGTTGCGACACCGGAACGGCCACCGGAGTCAGCACTCCAACTTCTGCCGCGGTATGGCGCTCGGAAGTAGCCGAAAACAACAACGAGTCTCCCGGTGCCAGAGTGCCATCCACCACCCGGACGTAGCACACCACCCCCCGATAGGAGTCGTAGTAAGAGTCGAAGACCAGCGCGCGCAATTCTCCCTGATTGCCGTCGGGAGGCGGCACATCTCTGACGATCCGATCGAGCAGTTCGTCGATACCGCCCCCCGTCTTCGCGGAGACGCGGATCACCTCTCCCGGTTCGATGCCGAGCACCGAGGCAAGTTCCACCGCTACCTGGTCCGGGTCGGCCGCGGGAAGATCGATCTTGTTGATGACCGGGATGATTTCAAGGCCTGCCTCGATCGCCAGATACGCGTTGGCGAGTGTCTGCGCCTCAACACCCTGAGCGGCATCGACCAGCAACACGGCACCCTCGCAAGCGGCCAGCGAACGCGACACCTCGTAGCTGAAGTCGACGTGGCCCGGCGTATCGATCAGGTTGAGAACCACCCGCTCGCCGGCCGACGTCTTGTGTTCGATGCGAACGGCTTGAGCTTTGATCGTGATCCCGCGCTCACGTTCCAGATCCATGGTGTCGAGAACCTGGGCACGCATCTCGCGCTCTGAGATGGCGCCGGTGCGCTCGAGCATCCGATCGGCCAGCGTCGACTTTCCATGGTCGATGTGAGCAATGATGCTGAAGTTGCGAATGGACGCAGAAGAACTCAAGCGTGAATCACGATCAGGTGGATTTGTCGGTCCGAGTACCTGGTACCTGGCAAGGGGAACCGAGGTCGTGCTACGACCCAAGAAGCTCGGTAACGTCCCGAACGAGCTTGGCCTTGCGTCGGGCAGCGGTGTTCTTGTGGAGCACACCCTTGGTCACGGCCATGTCGATGCGCTTCTGAGCCTGACGGGAGAGTTCCTGCGCCTGATCGGCATCGCCGGCCTCGGCAGCAGCCAACGTGTTCTTGACGCGGGTCTTCAGCTCTGAGCGAAGGCCCTTGTTGCGGTGATTGCGCTTCTCGTTCTGACGGTTGCGCTTGATCTGTGACTTGATATTGGCCATACGGAATCGAAACCTCTGATGGAAACAGGGCGCGCCGGAAGTCGCGCGGGCACGGAATCGTAGCAGCGCAGGAGACAATCGAGCAAGAGGAGTACCAGGTACCAGGTACCACGTACCACGTACCACGTACCACGTACCACGTCGTCCGGGTATTAGGTACCAGGTACCCGGTACCGGCGGGATTCAGCCCACTCGGACCGGGCGACCTCCATAGAGGCGGCACAGAGCGACGGTCAAACGCTCCATGGTCAAACGGTGAGTTTCCTCAGGTGCCGATTTCAGGAGGCCGTCGGCCTTCAGCAGCGCCGACAGAGCCGCTCGCAGTTCGGAGTCGGAGACCCTCGATCGCCGGGTCCAGTCGCGTTTGACCCGCCAGTCTCCGGCCCGACCGCCAACCTGCGCCGCATAAGCATCGACACTCTCGGCGGCCGACGCCAGCGAACGCCGCTTCAAATCATCTTCGAGATAACCGAGCAACTGGAGAGGATGCCCATGGGTTAGGAAGTCGGCAAGGCGGCGAAGTGCCTCACCGACCTTCCCCGCGCTGATCGCATCGGCGAGATGCCACATGGGTTCGTCCGGGCGATTCTGGAAACGAACCAGAACCGTTTCGCGGGTGATGGATGCTTCACCGGCCAGTTGATCGAGAGCCTGCCCCATTGCCGCCACATTGCTGCCGAACCGCTGCAGCAAGGCGTCGCGGGCACCGGACGGAACCTTCATCTTCCGATCGCGGATTTCGGTGGTCAGCCAATCCGCCGCATCCCTCTCTCGAAGCTTCTCTATCTTGATCGTCTCGCCGACCTTCAGAGCTTTGGAGAGCGACGAGGGGACGGCTCCTGAAGACACCACAACCACCACCGTCTCCGGATCGGCGCTCCCCAGCAGTTCGGCGATGAGATCCGCCTCCCCTTTCAGCAACTGCTGGCCGTCGACGATCATCAAGCCCTGCCGCCCGCCGAAGAGCGATCCCGATTGGAGTGCTGGGAGCGCCGGGTCGACCTCGCCGCGCACAACTCCATCGCGGTCCCCGGTCTCGGAGGAAGCACCGCGTCCGGGAACATCGACCCGAACGATGTCGACGTCCTGCACCTCTGTTTGAGCAAAGATCGCATGGGCGCGGCTCAACATCTGTTGTCGCTCTCCGGGGCCGGCCTCCCGGGGGCCGTAGACATGCCAGATCATGTTCATGTCAGAGATTCCACCCGCCGCCCACCTGGAGATAGGAGCCGGTCACGTAGTCGGCTTCCGGCGACACGAGATAGCGAACGGCTCCGGCAATGTCGTGCAGGGTCCCCAACCGGCCGGCCGGGATCTTGTCCAGGGCCGAGGTCGTGATGCTGTTCTCGAGAACGCCCGGCATGACGGCATTCACGGTGACCCCCCTGGATGCCTCGGTAACCGCAAAGGTCTTGGTCATGATCAGAACGCCGGTCTTGCCAACGTAGTAGGGCAGCGACTTAGGAGAGGCGCGCAGGTTGTCGGCTGCCGAGTCGGCGATGTTGACGATCCTGGCATGTTCGCTTTCGCGCAACAGCGGCAGTAGCGCCCTCGTCGTATAGAAGGTGGCACTAGCCGTAGCTGCCAGAACCCGATCCCATTCGTCGGTTGTGAGATCGTCGGTATGCCGGATTATGAATCCACCGACATTGTTGACCAGAACGTCGAGGCCGCCGGCGTTGCTGAGCGATTCAGCCATTACCTCAACTGAAGCAGGGTCGGAGAGGTCGGCCGCCACGAGTTCGGCCGTGCCGCCGGCCGCGACGATCAGGCGAACCGTCTCCTCAGCCTCAACCCGACTCGACCGGTAGTGCACTATGACATCAAATCCGTCGGATCCAAGCTCGACCGCCAAATGTCGGCCGAGTCCCCGGGCTGATCCGGTAACCAGTGCCCGTCGTTTCACTGCATTCTCCCCATCAATCGAGCGATTTGCGCCACTGCCCCGACGTCGTGAACCCGAAGAATGTCCGCTCCATATTCGAGCGCAAGAGTGGCAAGAGCCAGCGTAGGTGCAAGTTCGGCCTTGCGCGGGACCGGAAGCAATACCGGCCGGTTCAGAGCGTGCAAATCATCGAGTCGCCGGATCACATCGATCTGGTGCCTGGTGTACCGAGCCCGATCCCCACGATACGAGATGCCGATGCCGGGATCGACGGCCACATTGGTGATCCCTTGGTCGGCCAGGTAGCGCAACCGTGATTCGAGGTGCTTCACCATGCCGTCCACGAAGGACTCGCCGAGGTCGATCGTTCCGACTGCAAGTGGTGAATCACCTTCGAGGAACATGACAATCGCGGCCACATCTCCGGCCGCCACTGCCTCAACCATTTCCGGATGCTGCAGTCCACCCGTGTCGTTGATGATCGTGACTCCCAGCTCGATTGCACCTCTGGCAACAGCCGGTTTCCAGGTGTCGATCGAAACCACGAATCCTTCATCCACGAGACGGATGATGGGTTCGGCGAGTCGATCGAGTTCCTCGTCAGGGGTCAACTCAGAGTTCTCGAAGTGTGACGATTGAGCCCCGACATCGATGATCGTGGCACCATTCCGCCGATGATCACTGGCGATTCGTAGCGCTTCATCGGTGCTGCCGGCCACCGTCGGCGTGTTCTTCGATTCGGGAGAGAGATTGAGGACGCCCATCAGGTGGGCTCTTCCTTCAGAGAAGTCGAGAATCTGCGATCCGGCTCGAAGGCCGGTCGTCGGCGCCATCGTCAAGGTCCGATGAGCAGCGATCCGGTGATCTCGTTCTCTCCCTCGTCGAGATTCAGCGTGATCGTTTCCGCTTCCTCGGTGCCGGCCTCCACGAGGCCAATGGAAATCGGGACCCGGACTTGACCCAACTCGAGGTCGATCGTTCCACGCCAGGGGTCGGCCGTCTTGTTGATCACT
>JAUVQS010000023.1 GCA_030598025.1 Acidimicrobiia bacterium
CCCGGATCCCCGTTCAAGAAGGGCCACACGGACAGCCCGAGAAACCGGTCATACGTCGTGATGAACAACGTGCTGTATCACCTTCACCCGGTGAAGGTGAAGCGTCATGGGGTTCGCCTGTCGTACACCCTTTGCCTGGGCGGTCTCAGCTTCTTCCTGTTCATTCTGCTGACGATCACCGGCATCTTCCTCATGTTCTATTACCGGCCCACCGCTGAGGCGGCGTACACGGATGTCGCCGCTCTATCCACGAGTGTCGCGTTCGGCTCTCTGGTCAGGAACATGCACCGGTGGGGTGCTCACCTCATGGTTCTCACCGTATTTCTGCACATGAGCCGGGTGTTCTATCACGGCGCCTACAAACCACCTCGCGAGTTCAATTGGGTTGTCGGAGTGGTCCTCTTGTTGCTCACCCTCCTCCTGTCGTTCACCGGGTATCTGTTGCCATGGGATCAGCTGGCGAGGTGGGCGGTAACAGTTGGAACCAACATGGCGGGGTTTGTGCCGGTGTTCGGTGATCAAGTGCGTTTCGCCTTATTGGGCGCGGCCGACGTGTCGGCCGACACTCTGTTGCGATGGTATGTGGCGCACGTCCTGTTCCTTCCATTCATCATTGTTGTGTTCATGGCCGTTCACTTCTGGCGAGTCCGGAAAGACGGCGGCATCTCGGGTCCGCTGTAAGGAGCTCCATTGGTCGAAATACCTGAAGAACTCCTCCGACGATCGGCTGAAGCTCGCGCTTCTGCGACTGGGCGCCCGCTCGACGAGGTGCTCGCCGAGATGCGGGGCGACGTCGGTGAGACCATCACCGACCTGCCGGTTGAGGTGGCCCCTGCCGACGGCGAGCCCGAACACCCGACCATTCTCCCGGACGATCTCCTCCAGCGCGAGGCTGCCGCCCGCGCCAAAGCCCTGGGCGTCGCAGAAGCCGATGTGATCGCGGAGTTGAAGGGTGAGAAGGAACTCGTAATCGCCGTCGCTGAGCCGAAGAAACCCCCGTCGAAGAAGACGCCCAAAGTGAAGAAGGTCGAGAAGGCTCCGGCCGTCGAGACTGCCCCCGAACCGGCACCCCCTGTTGAGGTGGTTGCTCCTGCTGCTGCGGCTGGTGAGTTGGATTGGGCGGCGGCTGCGAGTGCGGCTGGTATGACTGAGAAGTTGTTGAGGCGGAGTGTTGAGGCGAAGGCGAAGGCGAAAGGTGTGGACCCGGCGGTTGTGCTGGCCGAGATGACGGGCAGCCCGCCACCCGCAGCGCCGACGGCCCCAGCCGGAGCGGCTCCGGCCGCTCCGGCCGCCACAGCGACGATTCCCAAGGACGTTCGCCCGCAGCGGTTGCTGACCGTCGTCAAGGCCAAGGCGATTCAGCAGGTCAAGACGACTCCCACCGACAAGGTCAGCACCTGGCCGCACCTGCTGCTCATCGAGTTTGTTGCGCTACTGGCGATCACGGCTCTCTTGATTGTCATGTCGGTCGTGATCCAGGCTCCCTTGCTCGAGGCGGCCAACGCCAACGTGACGCCGAATCCCTCCAAGGCTCCCTGGTACTTCCTCGGTTTGCAGGAGTTGCTGACCTACTTCGATCCTCAGATCGCGGGCGTCACTGTTCCAACGATCATCGGTCTGCTGGGTTTCATGGCGATTCCGTATATCGATCGCAACCCATCGAACAAGCCGGCAGATCGCAAGTTCGCAATCTTCATGTACACCTTCTTCATCATGGGTGCTGCGACGCTCACGATCATCGGCACGCTGTTCCGCGGAAGGGGCTTCAACTTCACGTATCCCTGGACGGACGGCATATTCTTCGATGATCTGAAGGATTGGATCAATTTCGAATGACGGCTACCCAGGTTGCGCTCATAGCGATCATCGCCGTGGCAGTGCTGGCGGCGCTGGCGGCCTTCTCGATTGCTTCTCGTCGAACCGAGTCCGATTGGCGAGCGGAGATGGACGGACGGGCTCTGCGGTCCGATCGGTCCAGGGTTCCGGCGGCCGTCGCTGCGCGGCCGAAACCGGTAGTCGAGGAACCACCGATCCAGGTGGCCGAAGTCGCAGAACCGGTGGCAACGCAGGTGGTTGAGATTGTGGCGGTCGAGGAAGTGTCGCCTGAAGAGGCCGGAGTCACCAGACGCCAGTTCTTCAACCGGGCAACGCTGGTGCTATTCGGCACATTCTCTCTCACCATGGGCGGCGGGATGCTGGCGTTCATCTGGCCGACCCTCAAGAGTGGTTTCGGTTCTGACATAGACGCAGGCACTGTCGATGAGATCAGGACACAAGTCTTCCAGGCGGATGGATCGATCACTCCGCTCTTCCGCCCGGACGCTCGCGCATACATCGTCCCGATCACCGACGAGGAACTGAGCGGGTCCCAGTTCGTTGACAAGAGTCTCGCCGCCGGTGGATTCATGGCGCTCTTTCAGCGCTGCGTTCACCTCGGATGCCGGGTGCCCTGGTGCAACACATCCCAGGGGTTTGAGTGCCCATGCCACGGTTCAAAGTACAACTACACGGGGGAGTACGAGGCGGGTCCTGCACCTCGAAACCTCGATCGGTTCGTCGTCGAACTGCGCGACGGTCGGTTCATCATCAAGACGGGCCAGATCATCGAGTCCCCGCGGGCTCCCGAGAAGACGGTGGCTTATCCGCAGGGTTCGTCCTGCATCGCCATCGAGAGTGCGGGGTAATCGGTGTCTGGAAGCCTGATCATCGCCGTCGTTGCCGCAGCTGTGATCTCGTGGATCGCGTACATACTTTCTTCGCTGATCAAGAGAGAAGAGAACCCGGATCCCGGACCCAATCGGCGGGAGCCACTCTCCGACGAGGTTCTCGAGACCAAGCGACTAGATCGCTGGTTGGCGGCCGCGGTCGTCTTCTCAGGATTCCTGGCGATATCGCTGCCGCTCTATTTCCTCACCGAGCAGAACCGGCAGGAAAGCTTCGTGCACGCGTTCGAAGAGGAGGCCGTCGAGCGCGGCCATCATCTCATTACTGAGTTCGCGTGTGAGAGCTGTCACGGCCCCGGATTCGTCGGCGGAGCGGCCTCCTACGTTGAGAAGCGGAGCGATATCTCAGTGACCTGGGCAGCGCCGGCTCTCGATGACATCTTCTACCGGTACGAGACGGATGAAGTTCGTTTCTGGCTCGTGTACGGCCGGGCGAACAGCCCGATGCCTCCGTGGGGTCTGGCCGGCAACGGCCCGATGAATGATCAACAGATCGATGACATCATCGCCTACCTCGCCTCCATTCAGATCAGTCAGGATGAAGCGCTCGCCAAGGCGGACACAGGAGTAACTGTGTCGCTGAACCGCCGCGCCAACGCCTCCGCCAGTGTGGAACAGTCTGTGGCCGCGCAGGAATTGTTGATAGGTGAGATCGAGTCGGCGCCATCGTTGCTGTCGATCGTTGAGAGCTATCTGGACCGCGCCCGGTCTGCGCTCGACGGGGCCGCAGAAGGTCGCGATACAGACGCCGACGGTATCTCGGATGCCGCCGAGACCGCGATCGCGGCAGCCACGCTTGAAGCGGCGGAAGCAGGCTTGGCGTTCGGCGGATCGGCCATCTCTCCGGTTCTACTGGATCCGGGCAACCCTGAGAGCTCCTTTGGCGTGACCGACCGGCAGGCAGCCCGTACCGCGGTGTCATCTCTCAACTCGCTGGCGACCAACATTCGAACGACGGCCGAGAACCAGGATCAACTGCTCGTTCGCGCTCAGGCCGGCCTCGACTTCCTGCTCGACGCGCAGGCCATGGAACTGTGGATGGTGGACGAGGAAAGCCTGGCAGCCGCGACGTTCGACGGAAGTATCGAGGATGCTGAGCGAGCAGTCGGACTGTTCGACGCGTACTGTGCTCGCTGCCACACGGCCGGCTACTCGGCCGGGGTCGCATACACCAAGGAACCGGGTTCGGGCTCTCTGGGGCCGGCGTTGTGGAACGGACGGGCGGGCGTGCAGTTCCTTTCGGCAGATGACATGGTCGACTTCATTGCGAATGGATCCGAGCTCGGCAAGCCGTACGGCATCAACGGGCAGGGGAGGGGATACATGCCGGGATTCGGGCAAGTCCTCACCCAGAAGGATCTCGAACTGATCGTCGATTACTTACGCGGCGAAACACTGCGGGGCTTCTGAGATGCGCGAACTCTTCCGTGAGATTCTGTCGGCGAACCTCACCTTCACCGGTATCGTTCTCACCGGAGCTGCCTTCCTGGTGTTTTTCGGAAGCGGCTACCTGCTGCTCTACACGAACCTCGGAAGGCGCCTGGGTTTCCTCATCGCTGGTGCGGGTGTGTTCGGGTGGGCCACTCTCAACAGTCTCCTGTTCGTTCTATATGCACCCCGTGGTCCGCGACCAGCCAACTTCGAAGGTCTGAATGCCTGGGAGATCCGGTTGATCCCCATCACCTGGATGGTGGTCTCGGCGATCCTGTTCGCCGGATTCCTCACAGCCCTGAACAAACTCGAGGATCCCGAGGAAGCCTGACGGGCGTATCACGTATCACGTATCACGTATTCGTACGTCCCCGGGCGACGATCGCTGGATCAATCCGTGCTCCCACGAGTGCGGGGGAGCGGAGGGGGCAAAGCCATGCCCCCGATCCAGCAGGGAGCCAATTGCCAATCGCCAATTGCGGACCGCGCTCTTCGCTACCCGCTCTCGCTTCTGACGTAGTACCCGAGGATTTGCAGTTCGGTTGAGAGATCGACTCTGCGGACGTCTGCCTGTTCGACTTGCAGAATGGTTTGTGCGAAGTTCAGGATCGATCGAATGCCGCACTCCTCGAACTGCCGTGCAACATCCTGTGCAACGGCGGCCGGGGTGGCGATGATGCCGATCTCCACGGTGTTCTCGGCAACGTCGGCGGCCAGGTGGCGGACATGACGAATTGTGAGGCCTCCGACGTTGGTGCCCACCTTGGCTTCGTCCGCGTCGTACAAACCGACGATGTGGAACCGTGCCGCCCCGAAGCCGTCGTAACTCGCCAGTGCGGCGCCGAGGTTTCCGATACCGACGATGACGACGCCGAAGTCGCGAGTGAGCCCGAGGGCATGGCGGATTTGTTTGCTGAGCTCGGCGCAGTCGTATCCGACGCCTCGCACGCCATGCGTTCCGAGGAACGAGAGATCCTTCCGAACTTTGGCGGCGTTGACATTAAGTCGTTGAGCGAGCATTTTCGACGAGACCGTGCACGTTCCCTCGGCCGCCAGGGCTTCGAGAGCGTGCAGATAGAGCGGGAGGCGGGATACGGTCGCCTTGGGGATTGTGACTGGCTTCACATCGGAAATATACATCTATGCTCCTGGATTCGTGAATTCACGATGGCCCCCGTCGGCCGGTAGGCTGCCGTTCCTGATGGCATCTCCTGACGTAGTTGTCGTCGGCGGGGGACCAGCCGGTTCGGCCGCCGCATTTTGGCTGGCAAACGCCGGCCATTCGGTGACGCTCGTTGAGAAGAAGGCTTATCCGCGGGAGAAGGCCTGCGGGGACGGGCTGACGCCCAGAGCAATCCTTCAGCTCCAACAACTTGGATTCGATTTCGATGTGCCCGAATTCCATCGGGTCCATGGATTGCGTTCGTATGCCGGCGACAATCTCAAGCTGGAAATGGAGTGGCCAGAGCATTCGCTCTTTCCCAACTGGGGCGGTGTGATTCGCAGGGCCGACCTGGATCATCAGGTCGCAATGCTGGTCGAGAAGGAGGGTGCGACCGTCCGGCAGAAGGTCGAGGCCACCCCCGTGCTCCAAGATGGTCGGTTGACGGGTGTCGAACTGCAACACAACGGCGAAGTCGAGGTGCTGAACCCGAAGGTCGTCGTTGTCGCGGACGGGTCGTTGAGCCGGTTCGGATGGGGCCTCGGCACCAGCAGGAGGCGCGACTATCCGATGGGTCTTGCTGCTCGGGGGTACTTCTCTTCTCCGCGGTCCGACGAAGGATTCCTCGAGAGTCAGCTGGATATCCGGGATGAGACCGGAGCGGCCATGCCCGGTTACGGGTGGGTCTTTCCGCTTGGAGACGGCACGGTCAACGTCGGTGTCGGGCTGTTATCGACGTTCAAACGTTGGAAGCACGTCAATACGAACGACATGATGGCGGCCTATGTGCGCTCTGCCCCCGATTACTGGGAGCTATCCGACGAAGCGCAGCTGACCAAGCCCCGCGGCGGCAAGCTGACGATGGCATTGTCGGTCGGACCGCTCGCCGGGCCGAACTGGCTCGTGGCCGGCGATGCGGCCGGGGCGATCAACCCCTGGAACGGCGAAGGCATTTCCTACGCGTATGAAACGGGCCGGATCGCCGCCGATCACGTTTCGGCTGCTCTCACCGCCGACGACCTCTCGTTGCTGCAGCGGTATCCGCAGTTCCTGCAAGACACCTATGGCGACTACTACAAGATGGCCCGCCTTTTCGTGAAGGCCATCGGACAACCGTGGGTGATGCGGACCTTGACCCACACCGGATTGCGCTCGAAGCCGCTGATGGAGTGGGTGCTCAAAGTCATGGCCAACCTCCTGGAATCGGACGAACGCAAGATCGGTGACCAGGCCTACCGGATGCTCGAGGGAATCGTGCGGGCCGCCCCCAGGATCTGAGATTTTCCGCGGAGTGCTATGTATCACCAGTAGTACATAGCACTGCCGAGAAGGTCCTGGATCGGCTAGGTGCGCTCTGCGCGGCTCACCAGGTAGGCGCCGAGAATGGTGACGGCAACTCCCGCCAGTTGGATTGGTTCGACACGTTCGTCGAGGACGAGGAATCCGAGGATGAGGGCGACGATCGGCACCATGTAGGCGACTATCGAACCGCGGGCGGCGCCGACGCGGCCGGCCAGAGCGAGTTGCGTTGCCCGAGCGACTCCGGTGCCGATGACTCCCAGGATGATCACGGCGATCACGGGTACCCACTCGAACGAAGAGCGACTCCATCCCGCGAAGCTGATGGGAACCAGGGCAACCGTCGCGACCGCCAGGGTTCGGAGGGTGACGGCCATCGCCCCGTATCGTTGTTGGAGGGGGACGAGGAGGTTGTTGGCGAGTCCGTAGGTGAGAACCGCCACCAACACGTAGACGATCCCGAGAGCAGATCCGACCTCTCCGCCCAGGGTCGGAAATGACAGCAGCATGATCCCGGAGAACCCGACGGCCAGGCCGATCCGCTGGCGGATCCCCGGGAGTCGACGGGTAAGCAGTGTCGCGACGGCGGCTGTGGCAATCGGGATCCCGCTGACCAGCATGCCGGCCACGGCCGAGGCGATCCGCTCTTCGGCGGCTGCGAACAGCCAGGCGGGTGCGGCCTGGCCAACGACGCCGAGAAAGACGATCCGTCCCCAGTCGGACCGCTCCACCGGGGCCCGGGCCCGCGCGAACAGAACCAACGCCCCGGCGCCGAGGGCCACCCGGCCCAGGGCAATGACGCCCGGCGTGAGGGATCGCAATCCGAGTGCCATCCACAGAAAGGCCGATCCGAAGACCAGGGCATTGAAGATGGCGAGGCCCCAGTGCGACGCCGTGAACGCCTCCCGATGCGTGCCATCGGTGGTGGTGAAGATCGCCGCGCGGGGAGGTTGGGTCATGAGCGCAGAAGGCTAGCTTCGTGTTTTCTCAGCAATGCTGAGGCGCGTGGGGAACAACAGCATTGCCGAGAACCGGGGGATCGTCTTCTCAGCAATATTGTGGCGCGTGGGGAACAACAGTATTGCTGAGAAAACCGGCTACGCACTCGGTGGGTCCACCGACCCGTCCGTAAGCGACTTTCGGCCCCGCCGTGGGTTTTTGCCGCGCCTGGACACCATCTAGTCTTGCTGCGGGAAGAAGTAGAGGAGCTCCGTTGGATCTAGCCGCATACGTACCGGTGGCATTCATGTTCCTGCTCGTGTTGGCGTTTGCCGGCGTCGCTCTCGGACTTTCCCGACTGGTCTCTCCCAACCGTCCCACCCCTGAGAAGCTCGCCCCCTACGAATGCGGGATCGTTCCCGAAGTCGAGCCGGTGCAGCGGTTCCCGGTCAAGTTCTATCTCGTGGCGATGTTGTTCGTCATCTTCGACATCGAAATCATCTTCCTCTTCGCCTGGGCTGTGAACTTCCGCGAACTCGGCTGGTTCGGTGTCGCCTCCGTCGGCATCTTCACTCTCCTCGTGTTCGAGACGCTCGGTTACGTATGGAAACGCGGCGCCCTCGATTGGAACGTCCCACGTCGCGCCCGCCAGGTATCCGTCCGTCCGGCCGTCGACGAGGAAGCCGCCTGATGGCTCACCCGACGAATCCTCCGGGATTCTTGCTCGCCAACCTCGACAAAGTCAGGCACTGGGCCCAGACCCGATCGATGTTCACCGTCACCTTCGGCCTGGCCTGCTGCGCCATCGAGATGATGGCCACCGGTGCCGGCCATTACGATCTGGCCCGCTTCGGGATGGAGGTATTCAGGGCTTCGCCACGGCAAGCCGACCTCATGATTGTTGCAGGCAGGGTCTCACAGAAGATGGCACCGGTGCTCCGACAGGTCTACGACCAGATGCCCGAACCCAAGTGGGTGATCTCGATGGGTGCCTGCGCCTCAACGGGCGGCATGTTCAACAATTACGCCCTCGTGCAAGGCGTCGACCAGATCGTTCCCGTCGATATCTACGTGCCCGGCTGCCCGCCCGGCCCGCAGTCGCTGATGCACGGGATCCTGACCCTGCACGACAAAATCATGAGTGGGGAGATCGCTCACTGATGGCTGGTGACCAGATAGTCGAGGGCTCTGAAGAGCAGGCAGAGACACCCGCCAGGACGCTGCCCGACCAGGCGATCTTGCGGTCGATCGCCGAGCAGTTCACCGACATCGAATGGGCTCCGTCCACCGGCCAGGATGTGTTCATGGTCCCGAAAGACCTGGTGCGCGACGTCGTCCAGGCGGCCAGCGAGGCTGGATTCGAGATGCTGGTCGATCTGACGGTGACCGACTACTTCCGCCGGCGATCCTCCCGGTTTGAGCTGGTCATCAATCTGTTGTCAATACAGCATGAACTTCGACTTCGCCTGCGGGCTCCCGTGCCCGTCGACGATGTCCGGGTGCCATCGGTAGTGCCGATTTACTCGGGAGCGAACTTCTACGAGCGCGAAGCATTCGACCTGTTCGGTCTCATCTTCGATGGCCATCCCGACCTTACCCGCATCTTGATGCCGGACGAGTGGGACGGTCATCCGTTGCGCAAGGACTACGGGATGAGTTCGGTACCCGTGCAGTTCAAGGGCTCCCATCAGGTGAAATGACATGACCGATCAAAGACACCGAGACAAGCGCAACGTCGACGTCTGGTTGACCGGCACCGAGGATCCCGACTGGCTGGTCGAATCAACCGATGAGGGCGCCCAGAAGATGGCGTCGCAGGAGACCACCGCTCGACTTCTCGAACAGGAGGGCCTGGCCGTCGCCGACGACCGCCTTCTGGATGAAGACATTGCCCCCGACGACGAGTTGATGATTATCAACATGGGCCCCCAGCACCCTTCGACGCACGGGGTGTTGAGAATCAACATCGAACTCGAAGGCGAGATCATCCGGCGGTCCAAGCCGATAATCGGCTATCTGCACACCGGCATGGAGAAGACGGGCGAAGAGCTCACCTGGCTCCAAGGTCCGACCAATGTCACCCGGATGGACTATCTGGCTCCTCTCCACAACGAGCTCGTTTTCTCCCTGGCTGTTGAACAACTGCTCGGTATCGACCTTCCGCCGCGCGCGGTGGCAATCCGTGTTCTGATGACCGAACTGAACCGGGTGTCAAGTCACCTGGTCGCCCTGGCGACCAACGGCATGGACATCGGGGCCATCTCAATGATGCTGTACGGGTTCCGAGATCGCGAGCGCATTCTGGCCTTCTTCGAGAAGACCACCGGTTTGCGCATGAACCACAACTACATCCGCCCCGGTGGCGTCGCCGCCGATCTGCCTCCCGACTGGCAGGAGGACATCGAGTTCATCCTCGAGAAG
Organism: Acidimicrobiia bacterium; assembly: GCA_030598025.1. Taxonomy (GTDB): domain Bacteria; phylum Actinomycetota; class Acidimicrobiia; order Spongiisociales; family JAHEDJ01; genus JAHEDJ01. The sequence goes on from JAUVQS010000023.1 coordinate 9,976, forward strand.
GTTCCACCCCGGATACTCGAGTACGAAGATCTGCTCAAGGCCAATCCGATCTGGATGGGTCGCACAAAGGACGTCGGCGTGATCACGCTCGAGGAGTGCCTGGCCTATTCGGTGACCGGTCCGACACTCCGAGCCGCGGGGAGCGATTGGGATCTGCGCAAAGCCTTCCCCTACTCGGGCATCGAGAACTACCACTTCGAGGTGCCGGTCGGCGAGCATGGAGATGTCTACGACCGCTACCGGGTTCGCATTGAGGAGATCTGGCAGTCGCTCTCGATCGTCAAACAGGCTGCTGAGTCGATGCCGGAAGGCGACTACAAGACCGACGATCGGAAGATCGCTCCGCCGCCCAGGGCCCGCATCGATGAGTCAATGGAAGCCCTCATTCATCACTTCAAGATCTATACGGAGGGATTCCAGGTGCCCGAGGGAGAGGCCTACGTGGCGATTGAGTCACCCCGGGGAGAACTCGGCGCCTACCTCGTCTCCGACGGCGGCTCCCGGCCACTGCGGATGCACATGCGCACACCATCGTTCGCCAACCTCCAGGCGTTGCCGGTGATGATGGCCGACTCGATGATTGCCGATACTGTGGCCACCATCGCCTCGCTCGATCCAGTACTGGGAGATGTGGATCGATGAAGAGGGCTACTCGCTTCGCTCGCAGCCGTACCAGGCACCAGGTACCAGGTACCAGGTACCGGAGAATGCGCTCATGACTTGGTCGGTTTCCACTCTCGCCCGGGCGCACGACATCATTGCCCGGTATCCGCAGAGGCGGTCGGCTGTGATGCCGCTGCTCTACATCGCGATGCGAGAAGATGGTCGGCTGACCGATGATGGTATGCGGCAAGTTGCCGATCTCACCGGTTTGACTCCGGCTCAGATCCAGTCGGTGGCCTCGTTCTACGTCATGTACAAGACCGAAGCGCAGGGCAAGTACCTCGTTTCGGTGTGCAGTTCGATTTCCTGTTTCCTGCTCGGTGGCGACGACGTCTTGCATGCAGTTGAGCAGGCCGCCGGAGTTCCGGCCGGTGAAGCCGACGACGTGATCGGTGTTGAGCATGCCGAATGCATTGGAGCCTGCGGCGGCGCCCCGGCCTGTCTGGTCAACTTCGAACTGGTCGAAGGGCTCACGCCGGAGAAGGCCGGAGAGATGATCGAATGGCTTCGCAACGCCACGCCCGAGGTCATCAACGCCGACGAACTCCAGACCCTCTTCGGTGGTCGGCGCAGCTTCGACTGGGCGATCAAGGAGGAGAACGGCGCGATAGGGCCATACCCGGCTTTCCCACCCTTCGGAACCGCCGCCCAAAACACAACGGCACTGGAACCGGGCCGTGTCGGTCCCCCCGTAGGGGGGAAGGTACCGCCGCCGTCAGGCGGGGGTAGAGGGGCAGAAGTGTGACATATCCCCTCGTCCTCTTCAGGCGCATGACCGATCATCCGGCCGACTCGCACTCGATCGATCGGTATCTCGAGACCGGCGGATATGAGCAGGCCAGGGTGGCGCTCGGCCAGACCCGTGATGAACTCGTCGAACTGGTCAAGAGTTCCGGGCTCATCGGCAGGGGCGGCGCCGGATTCTCAGCCGGACTGAAATGGTCTTTCCTCGCTCCGGCTCGGCCGGCCTACCTCGTCGTCAACGGCGACGAGTCGGAACCGGGCACGTTCAAAGATCGTCAGCTTCTCGAACGCGACCCGCATCAGATGATTGAGGGGATGATCATCGCCGCGGTGGCCAACGAGGTGCACGAAGCCTTCATCTACATTCGCGGCGAGTACCCCAAGCCCGCTCGACGCGTCCAGCAGGCCGTTGCCGACGCCTACGAACGCGGCTACCTGGGTTCCGATGTGATGGGGAGCGGCTACCACCTCGACATCACGGTTCACCTCGGCGCCGGCGCCTACATCTGTGGAGAGGAGACCGCGCTTCTCAACAGCCTCGAAGGTCGGCGCGGCGAGCCCCGGCTCAAGCCGCCGTTCTTCCCCGCCGCCAAAGGGCTGTACATGTTGCCGACGATCGTCAACAACGTCGAAACGATCTCGAATCTTCCTCACATCGTTGAACGAGGAATCGATTGGTATAAGGGCCTCGGCCACGACGTTGACACCGGAACGTTCCTCTTCTCGATTTCCGGTCACGTGAAGAGACCGGGCAACTATGAGCTTCCTCACGGGATCACCTGGCGGGAACTCATCTACGACGTCGCCGGCGGCATTCGCGACGACAACGAGCTCAAAGCTTGGGTACCAGGCGGCGCCTCCGCCCCCTGGTTCATACCGTCCGAGCACCTGGATATTCAGATCACTAAATCTGTGACCGACTCGAGCGGATCGATGCTCGGCTCTGGAGCCGTCATTGTCATGGATGAGACCACCGACATGGTTGCTGCCGCCGAACGACTGGTGCGCTTCTTCGCCGAAGAGTCTTGCGGTCAGTGCACCCCTTGCCGGGAAGGCACCACCTGGCTCGACATGATTCTGCGCCGGATGCTGGACGGCGGTGGACGGGCCGTCGATCTCGATCTCCTCTACGACGTGTCTGACAACATATCGGTCGGCGTCGGCTGGCCGCCGAAGCAGACCACGATCTGCCCGCTCGGCCCCTCCGCGGTCAGCGCGGTGAAGTCGCTGCTGGATTACTTCCGGGACGAGGCCGAGGCGCACATAGCTCGGGCCAACCGAGTTCCCCTCACCATCAAGGGAGGCGGAGCATGAGCGAGATGATCACGATCAACGTCGACGGTGAGGATCGTCAGGTGGAGGCAGGGCAGACGCTCATTCAGGCCTGCCTCGACACCGGTTCCTATGTGCCGCACTTCTGTTACCACCCGCGGATGGAACCCGTTGGAATGTGCCGCCAGTGCATGGTGGAAGTCGAGAGCCCGCGGGGAACGATGATGGTCCCGTCGTGCACGATGAAGGTCAACGACGGCATGGTGGTTCACACGCAGTCGGATACCGTTAAGAAGGTGCAGGAGGGCATGCTCGAGTTCCTCCTCATCAACCACCCGCTTGACTGTCCCGTTTGTGACCGTGGCGGCGAGTGCCCGCTTCAGGATCAGACGATGGCATGCGGCCCCGGTGAGAGCCGTTTTGTTGAGGAGAAGCGTCGCTACGAGAAGCCGGTACCGATCTCCGATCTGGTCTTCCTGGATCGGGAACGCTGCATACTTTGCGCCCGTTGCGTTCGGTTCAGTGATGAGATCTCCGGCGATCCACTAATCGAGTTCACCATGCGGGGGGCCCACAATCAGATACAGACCTTCCCCGACGAACCCTTCGCCTCATACTTCTCAGGAAACACCGTCCAGATTTGTCCGGTCGGTGCGCTGACCGCTGTCCCGTATCGGTTCCGGGCCCGGCCGTGGGACCTTCAGAAGGTTGCCAGTACCTGCACCCATTGCACGACCGGATGCGACATCTCGGTCGATACCTCGCAGAACCAGGTGCTTCGATTCAACGGAGTAGACAACGATTTCACGAACCACGGTTGGCTGAGCGACAAGTGCCGTTTCGGTTTCGAGTTCATGGCATCGGATCGGCGGATCACCACTCCGATGATCAAGGGCGAAGACGGTGAGTTCGGCGAGGCATCATGGAGCGAGGCCCTCGACCTGGTCGCCTCTCGACTCTCGTCGATTATCGAGAGCGATGGCGGGGGAGCGGTTGCTGCTCTCGGCGGGGCCCGCGGCACGAACGAAGATGCCTACGCCCTCTCGAAGTTCATGAGGACCGCGGTCGGCTCGAACCACCTCGACGCCCAGATGGACGACGGTCTCGACCCGCAGTTCCTCGCCGCGCTGTCCGGGCGAGGTCGCATCAACGACCTCGAATCGGCGAAGACGATCTTGTTGTGGGGTCCGGACCTCAAGGAAGAGAACGGAACGCTGTATCTCCGCGTACGCCGGGCGGCCCAGAGCCTGGGAGCCACTCTCATCGTGGTGCATCCGCGCAGGACCGGCCTCGACGACCGGGCGGCCTTCAAGTTCTCCTACCGCCCGGGCGACGGCGCCGAGACTCTCGGTCGGCTCATCGCAGGGGAGGGCGACTTCGCCGCCGCCCGCGAAGCGCTGAATGAGGGACCGGTTGTCGCGCTCGTCGGCCGGACCGGATACGCCGAAGATCCCCGACTCGCCGAAGCCGTCGCGGCCTTTGCGCGTGATCTGCCCGACGCGTCACTGTTGACACTCGGGCGGCGGTCCAATCTCTACGGGGCTCTCGATATGGGCCTTGCTCCAACACTTCTGCCCGGCCGCGTTTCCATCGACGACGAGGCCGGCCGAGAGGCGTTGGCCTCGGCATGGGGTGAGCTGCCTGATACGGTCGGCCGCGCTGCCAAGGGCATCCTGCAGGGTGTCCGCGATGGAGCGATCAAGGCGCTCGTGCTCATGGGTGCCGACCCGGCCGGCGACGTTCCTGATGCAGCCCTGGCCACGGACGCTCTCGAACAGGCCGATTTCGTTGTATCTGTTGACCTCTTTCTCACCGAGTCATCAGCGGCCGCCGATGTGATCCTTCCTGCTGCCGCGTTCACCGAGAAGGATGGGACGGTCACCAACCTCGAAGGTCGAGTACAGGTGGTCAACCAGATCGTCGCGCCGCCGGGTCAGTCGCGAGAAGACTGGTCGATTCTCGATGATCTCGCCCGCCGACTCGGCAAGCCGATGGGGTTCGGTTCGGTGGAGATCGTTGCCAAAGAGATTGCCTCCATTGCGCCCGCCTATGGAGGTGTCGAGAGGGAAGACGTCGAGACTGAATCGGGCGTCGTAGTGCCCGTCGGTGACGCAGTTCAGCCACTCCAATACCTACCTGTCGGTTCAGGTCGGTCGGTGAGCCCCCCTACCGCCGCCTCCGGCGACGGTACCTTCCCCCCGGCGGGGGGACCGACCTTCCGATTGCACTCTGCGCGTACGTTGTACGACGACGGCGTGCTGCTTCGGAACGGAATGTCGCTCCATGGACTCGCCCCGGGAGGCTTCGCCGCCATCACCTCGGTCGATGCCGATCGTCTCGGCGTCGCCGACGGACACCTGGTGAGCGTCAATGACGTGAGCCTGCCGGTTCGCATCGATGATTCCCTGCTCGACGGTGTGGTCTACGTGCCCTTCAATCAGCCGGGGGTTGCGTCCGTGGGAGATGCCCTCGAAGTTGTCGTCAAGGCAGCGGAGGGGGGCTCCGTCGCTCCCCCCGTTGGGTGGAGTCCGCCTGATCCAGAGGCTCAGATGGAGGGGGGCTCCGTCGCTCCCCCCGTTGGGTGGAGTCCGCCTGATCCAGAGGCTC
>JAUVQS010000077.1 GCA_030598025.1 Acidimicrobiia bacterium
ACCACTGATGCGAAGTGATCGACGAGTTCCTCATACCCCCAGTTGTCGTGTCGGCCGGCGCGGATCGGGCTAGCGCCATGGCCGGGCATATCAATCGACACCGCACCGATACCTATCTCAGTCAGGCCGGCACACAGACTCGCGTAGTACCTCGCCCCGATCCCGATCGCCGGGGCAACAACCACAATCGGAGAGTATTCGGAAGCGCCATCGCGGAGATCCGCCTGCTGTAATCCACCGAGCGTCTGAAAACCGAACCCCGTCACTCGTTCGATCGTACTTACCGCGCTTGGGCAGGGGGCAGATTGCCAATCGCAACTACACCCACTCCACCGCGTTCCTACATCCGCTTGGCGCAGCCGCCCCTATCCTTCCCTGGTGTCCGAACCGTCCGGTGTCCTTTCTAGACAGCTGCTCCCCGCCTCGATCGCCATCTTCACGACGGTGGCTCTCGTGGCCTTCGAGGGTCTGGCCGTCGCGGCCGCGCTTCCTGAACTCGCCGCAGAGCTCGGCGGTGTCGCCCTTCTACCCTGGACCATCACCGGGTTCCTATTGACCTCCGGAATCGCTACCGCCATCTCCGGCCCACTCGTCGACGGCGTCGGGACGCGAACGATGTTTCGCTGGGCGGTCGCCATATTTGTCTCGGCCAGCCTGGCCGCCGCTTTCGCTCCCAACATGCCGTTGATGGTCGCGGCCCGCATCGTCCAGGGCGCCGGGGGTGGGATGATCTCGGCCGTCGGCATCGCCGCCGTCGGACTCGTCTATCCACCACATCTAGTGGGTCGGGCATTCGCGGCCAATGCCACCGTGTGGGGGGTAATGGGAGTTGCCGCCCCGGCGATCGCTGCCCTGATGCTCACCATTCTCGACTGGCGGTGGATCTTCCTGGTCAACCTCCCTCTGGGCCTGGCAGCGCTGGCCGCCGGTTGGAGAGTTCTCCCCGGACCGCGAGGCATACGCGATCGGCGGGTCGACTGGCGTGGTGCCGCGCTCGTCGGATCGGTGACGATCAGCCTGGCAATGGCGGTCGACCGCCTCGACTGGACATCACTCGCCTGGCTGGCCGTCGTCGTGGCGGGAGCCTGGTTGTACATCCGTCATGCTCGCCGCCACCCCGCACCGATCGTTTGGTTGGAGCACCTGATCCGTCAACCGTACGCGGGACTGGCGCTCGGTCTCGGCCTAATGGTCGCAGGCGCCATTGCCGCCGAGACGTATATCCCCCTCTACGTGCGGGGCGCTCTGGGCGCAGGAACAGCCCTCACCGCCTGGTCCGTCTTATTCTTCACGCTCGGGTGGACGACCGGCGCCAACATCTCCGGGCGGCTTACCAGACGGATGGCGGAGTCCACACTGACCGCTGGGGGCTTCGGCCTCACCTTTCCGGCGCTGGTCGTCATCTGGGTTGCGGTATCCATCGGACTGCCATCTGCCGTGGTGTTCGGATGCCTCTATCTGGCAGGGACGGGCGTCGGGATCTCGACCAACTCGGGCCTCACTTTGCTGCGGCAAGTGACCCCGGATGATCAGCTGGGGCGGGCATCGGCGGCCCACCAGGTAGCGAGAGCACAGGGATTCACAATCGGAGCCGCGCTCGGTGGGTCCGTCATCCTGTTGGCCGTTTCACGAGTCGTTCCCGATCTGGAGACGGTGCGTCAACTCCTGGCCGGCGAGACCGCCGGTGTAACTGAGGTCGCCGCCCAGGGCATCGCAGATGGGTTCGGTCTCACGGCGCTCGTCGGTGCATGTGTCGTGGCGGCCGGATTTCCAGCGATCCTTCGATTGCGGAAACACCTCGCTCCAGCTCGTGCCGCGAAGGGCCGGTAGGGCACCAGCTTCTGCCGTTGTCCTCTGTGTCCGTTCCGCCCCCCTTCGGGCAATGACGACAACCGCGGTCTCCTGCAAGGAGGTAGAACGGTGCGTACGCAGAAGATGATCATGCTGATCGTGTTGTCCGCAATGCTGGTCGTCGGTAGCGCGGTCGTAGCCGTATTCATCTGGTTGGGAGCAGGCCTCGGGGCAGTGGTAATCGTTGCAGCCCTCGTTCTGTTCGCGGCGTTCTTCGTGTGGATCATCCGCCCCTGGTACAACCGGTGGGGCGCAACCGACGAAGAGCTGGCGGTGGCCATGCCCGGCGATGACCTGATCATCCCTGAGCTCCAGACGCTCGAGGTCGGCGAGAAGATCCTGATGATGCCCGGCATGGGATTCGAGGTGACCGCGATCGATCCCGGTCGCTCGATCGTCAGCATGCTGGAGGGCGGTACGACAAGTTGGTGTTTGAGCCTCAATCCCCTGGAGGCAGGCGGTACCAGGCTGGTCAGCCGCTGGCGCAACAAGTGGGGAAAGATCACCGCCGCCAACGCGTTCCTTATCGCCCTCACCGACCCCGGCACCTTCATCATGGAGCAGAAGATGCTCCGCGAGATCCGCAAGCGGGCGGAGCTGAGCGTTCACCCGATCCGGTAGTCCTCCTTGATGATCTCGAGGTAGGTGTTCGTTGTCACGACACCAGATTTCGCCGCGCTTGGTGCGTGGGCCGGTTCCTTCCGACTGACCCGATCGACGAAGCCACTTACGGCGGCTTGCCACTAGTGGCGTAAGAGTGGCCGAGTGGACTGGTCCAGATGAAGTCGCCGTTCGGTTCTTGCCGGTAGCTCCATCCACAGTGATGGCGATTGAAGTGATCGTGGCGACAAAGGGGAGCAAGGAGGTCCACATGGGTGGGCCCACCCTGAGCCCATGGAATCCGATGGTCGAGGTCGCATCCGGCCGCCGGCATGCGGCAGCCGGGGAAGACGCAGGTGTGGTGGCGGGTCTCGACCTGGCGTCGCTGCCGGGTGTCGGGGCGCCGTCTGGTGATTCCGTTGTGAATGGGTAGCCCCGATTCCGGGTCGGTGACGGTGAACCTCCACTCGGAGGAGTGTTGTGCGTCACCGACCTGGCGGGCGATGTCGGCGACGACGGGCCCGAATCCGGCCAGTTCGCCGGCCTTTTCAGACAGGTTCATGAGTGTCTGGAGGTCGACGTGAAGCTCGACCGCTCCACGATTGCCCGTCCGATGGCCGCTTTGGCTGCCCTCGAGCAGGTCGAGGAAGACGTCGGCGCGCAGCTGATCCATCGAACGTAGCTCGTTGCCGGTCTTCAGTTGGCGGGCAATATCATTGATTCTGCGGCTGACGGCTACTGCCCTGTCGGGCGGAAGATCCAATCCTCTGAGGTCGGCGGTGCCGGTGGGGTTGGCTTCGAGAACGACCCGACGATCGTCAACCGCCTCCTCGAATCGGCGATGGGCGTCGTCTGGATCAGCGTCGATACACAGTTTGGCAAGCCGAGCTCGCAGCTGACCTGTGGTCAAGGCCGAGGCGTGCTCAAGGATCTGGTCCGTCACTTCTCGGGCCGTGTCCGTCGGGAGATGGCCAGTCCCGTTCGCGATAACCCGGGCTTTCGGTACATCGACGGCGCCGGCGGCCAGAGCGTTGGATAGTTGGGGCAGGCGCTGATTGATGTCCAATGCGAGCTCGAGTTCGACGTCGGCAGCCCGACGAGTGAGCGAGAGCGCCGTCCGAATCTCGGAAGCAGCGGCCCGCTGGGCCAACTCAAAATCGTCATCCATCTCGTGCATCACTTCCGAGATCGAAGCCATCGCTGCATAGACCAGGGCGGAATAGTGTGAAGCCATCTTCCCGGCGGCTTTCAGAAGGCAAACCCGGTCGTAACCCGAGAGTTTCGACACATCGGCTGAAGACAGAACGGCGGCCATAGTCACACCCGGTTCCAACCAGTCCAAAGGCTCTTGGATACTCACATCATCGAACATATGTTCGTATGATATCAGACTGCCGTGACAGAAAACAGAGGCTTGACTCGGTCAATTCGGTGTCACCATCACCGCCGGAGAACACTCTTGAATCCTCACCGGCTGCGCTCCGAACCTGTACGATTCCATCAGGAGGGACCCGATGATTCGTCGAGCAGGTTTGCTTATATCCATCGCTCTGGTGATTGCCGCGTCGACAACACCCGTGGTGGCCCAGGAGTACACCAACCCTTTCGACTGGTGCATCGCGGTTGAGCACTTCCCCGACGAACCGATTGGAGACGCTCCTTCCAAAGTAGGAATCTACGCCACGTTCCCCCTCGAATACTCAGGCGGAATCTTCGAGTTCGACCTGTCTGGTGCCTCAGGCGATGTCAGCGGATTCGGCCCGATCGACGGTTTTGGAATCGCTCACGCTTACGCGCCTCTCTTCAGCTACGGCACACACGTCATCATCTCGGGTTACGTCCGGTTGGACGGAATGGAATCGCCGGTAGACCCTGCGACGATTGGTGACGGGGGAACATTCGTGGTCGGTGACGCCGAACCGGCCTGCGATCCGGGTGCTTTGACAACGGCTCCGCCGGCCACGACCACGGTTCCGAGCACCTCCACGACGACGTCGACAACGTCCACCGCGACTACCACCTCTTCTACGACGACCACGACTACGACCTCCACTGCGCCCGCCTCCACCACCACTCCATCCACCGTCTCAACCAGCGAGGGCGAATCGACCGACTTCCCGTGGCCTGCTTTTCTGATCGGATTTGGACTCCTCTTCATCCTCGGAGGGATCTTCGTCGCCCGCACCAAAGAGGAGGATTCTTGTGAACCGCTGAGGCGGGCCTGGCAAGCAGACGAGGACCGCTGGAAGAGAGCCAAGGAGACCCTCGCAGAATTCCAGGCCGATCTCGAGAAACGTCGACAGAAGGTGAAGGAACTAGAAGTCGAACTCGCCGCGCTGGAACGGGCGGCAGAGACTTCAACAACCATCGACGGTCTGGAGCGCCACCTCATCGCTGGCGGACTAATCGGTCCTGAACAATTGGCGACCCAAACCAGCCTTGTTAGTCGGAGCTTGGAAGCCGCCCGAGCCCACCAAGCGGACGCCGAGCAGACGGTGAAGGACTGGGAGCAGCGAGTAGCCGACGAACGCGCCAGGGCCGATGCGTCGAAGGCAGCGTATGAGGAATGCATCGGCACTTCGTTGCCGGGTGTGTCTGACGGCGAGGATACGGACGGCGGGGAAACCTCTGGTGGCACCGACGGAGGGGGCGTTGATGTCGAGACCGGAGGCACTGCTGTGGACGGCGGCCCGTCGGTCGCTACCCCTCCTGATGAACCCGAGGAAGAGAAGAAAGAATGCGAGGAAGGTACCGAAGAGACCCGCCCCGGTGGCAGCAGCGACAGTGTGACCCTGGTCGTTGATTTCTCGATCATTGTGGAGGCCGAGGAGGGTTCCGAGCGGAAGATCGGCGAAGCGAAAGACATGGCCTTCGACCTCAACGACACAGGCAACTTGCTCGATGCAGCCGGAAAGCTGTTGGGCGGCTTTGGCGCCGGGAGGAACGTCATCGGCGGGATCGGTGCAATGAGGGCCGGTAAGTACGTGATGGGCGCCAAGGGCCTGGCCGAAGGTGGTGCGGATGCCGCGATGGCAACGGACCTGGCACCGGTGTCGGTGCCAACTTCTCCGCCGGAGGCAATGGTCGAGTTCCTGGAGCAGACCGCCAAACTGGGCGCCCTCGTGTCATCGAAAGTCGGCGAATGGCTCGAGATGAATGAACTCTACGAGGTGCGCCTGACCTACTTCACCCAGACCATCACGGCGGCTCCGTTTGAGAGATGGGTGTGTGAAGACGGCCAATGGGTATGCAAACGCAGATTCTGGGAATACACAGTCGGCGGCATGGGCAAACGATCCGGCTCTCAGAAGAAGACATTCCGTCTGGAGTCAGATCGTCAGAAACAGCTGATGGACAACCACATCCGGACCCTGTCCGGCATCGCTCAGAGAGAGATTGAGTCGTCGGTGCAGAAGCGGATCAAGTTCGATCAGGCGCATCAGCCCGGAGCGTGTGACTCATGAACCGGGCGCAGATTGGTCGAGTGATGATTGGCTTCGGGGTTCTGCTGGTGCTGGCCGGCGTGATCGGACTGTTGACGGGCGGATCAGAAGAAGAGCCTGTGGCAGCGCCCTCCGCGCAAACCACCGAACCTCCGACCACAACACCGCCCGCCACGAATCCCCCATCGACCACCACCACCGCTCAAACACCGACGACCACTTCCAGTTCGACGACGAGCTCCTCGAGCACGACCACAACGACCCTGCCACCCGAAGCCGTTGACGACTTCGTCCTGGCCTTCCGAGAGGCGCTAGAAGCCGATGATCTCGACTTCGCCTTCTCACGCTTGCACCCGGCTGTTATCGAGGCCTATGGAGAAGACCTGTGCCGGGCTTGGACCGAGCGGGAGATCCTGGCGCTGGATGAGTACCAGACAACAGGGCCATTCAGCGAATTGGGCGAGACAACGGTCAACCTCCCGGACGGAGCCGTACCCGTTGCGGAGCTGTTCGAGGTTCCGATCTCGTTCGTGTTCCAGGGTCAGTTCTTCGAAGACAACGCCTCATTCGCCCGAGAAGACGGATTGATCTACTGGCTGGGCAACTGCCGATAGGTTGCTTCGGTGATCCATCCACGGCCATGGACTGTCAGCCTTCGAATCGTGCACCGCGCGCCTGATTGACCAGGAATGCCACCTGTTCGTTCATGTGAATCGGGTCGATCGTCACTGTCGGATGTTGAGCCTGGTAGACACGAAACACTTCGTCGGCGAAGCTCTGACCGATGTTCTCGACATTCGAGAAGTCGAGGATGATTACCTCAAACTGCTGTTTGTCGGCTAGAAGTTCGCGCGCGGCGGATCTCGTTGCATAGCCGGCGGCTCCCGCTGCCACGCTCACCGAGATGCAGGTCACCGCAAACTGCGGGATACCACGGTCGTCCTCTCGGCTGAAGTACTCGAACAAGGCAGTGAGCGACCTGGCCGACCTGCCGGCGAGGCTCCACTTGACCACTGTTCCGCCGACGGGGCTGATACGGGTGACGGTCGAATCTCCCACAACGTTGTCCACGAGCCAGGCCAGTTCTCCCGAACCGATGCTGAAATGGTCGACCGCACGCGATGAGAAGAAGATGCCCTGGCCGGTGTGGTTCTGCGGGTCCGTGGTGTAGGTACCACTCTGAAGTCGCAAGAGGCTGGCGAAGTCATCCGCCAGTCCCTCGACGTCGGCTATGTGCTGGAAGATTCCGATGCCGTAGTCCCGCACCGAGATCTC
>JAUVQS010000013.1 GCA_030598025.1 Acidimicrobiia bacterium
GCGGAAACCCTCGACGGCGCCCCCGGCAGGATTCGAACCTGCGCCCCCGGCTCCGGAGGCCGGTGCTCTACCCCCTGAGCTACGAGGGCGAATGATCGGATTGTAGTAGCGGTGATAGTCGCCCGATCGGTGGTCGGCCGACAAGCCCCTGGCGCATCTGCCAATCGACCGTAGAATCGAACCCATGCGATCGATCTGGAAGGGGGCCATCAGCTTTGGCCTCGTCACGATTCCGGTCGGCCTGTATTCGGCCACCGAGAATCGGACACCGAAATTCAAGATGCTCCGGCAATCCGACGGCAGCCCCATCAAGTACCGGCGGGTAGCCGAGTCGGACGGCCAGGAGGTTCCCTGGGAAGACATCGTACGCGGCTTCGAAATCGAGAAAGGGCGCTACGTCGTATTCACCGATGAGGAACTCCAGTCGGCGACCGCCAAAGGAGCCGCCAAGGCTGTCGACGTTGTGCAGTTCGTGGATGACGCCGAGATAGATCCGATGTTCTACAAGTCCTCCTACTATCTCGCACCGGAGCAGACCGGCGTGAAGGCATATCGCATCCTGCACGATGCTCTGGCCGCCTCCGGCAAGATCGGCCTCGCCAAGGTTGCCCTACGCGACAAGCAGTACATGGCGACCGTCCGCCCCAACAACGGCGTGCTGGTTCTCGAGACGATGTACTGGCCGGACGAGATTCGCCAGGCAACCTTTGAGACGCTCGAAGGCGAGGTCGAAGTCAGGGAGGAAGAAATTCAGATGGCCAACATGATCATCGAGAACCTCACCACCGAGTTCGACCCGGAAGAGTGGAAAGATCACACGCGCGAAGCGATCGAAGAACTGGCACAGAAGAAGATCGACGGCGAAGAAATCGTCGCGCCGGATTCGCCGGAACCGACGAAAGTGATCGATCTGCTCGAAGCGCTCAAAGCGAGCGTAGAGGCGACGAAAGCCCGGCGAGCCAGCGCCTAGCAGCGCTCATCTGCGGCTCGGCGATCCGTCACTCGAGTTCGGAGCGAACCAATCGATTGACCAGTGCGCCGTCGACTTCACCTTGGTGGGATTTCATGATGTGCCCGACGACTCTGCCCGCTTCCTTGGGATCGGTGGCGCCCAGATCGGCGATGGCACTCTTGACCAACTCGAGGCTGGCGGCTTCGTCGAGAGTCCGTGGGAGCCAGCGGGCCAGGTAGTCGACCTCGAAGGCGAGTTTCGCCGCCATCTGCTCGCCCCGCTCGCCGAGGTCGTCGTATTCGCGCCTCGACTTGTCCATCTTCTTGACGAAGGAGCCGATGACCGACTGATAGAAGGCATCATCGGTTTCGCCCGTGAAGCCGGAAGCGCTCTTGGCGCGGGCGGCTTCGGTCTGCACTGCCCGGATTACGTTCTTTCGGGGAGCGTCCTTCGCCCGCATGGCGTCTCTCAACTCCTCGGCGAGTTTGTTTTCAATGCTCATATTTGCTCCTGCTGATTCCTACCGGATCATCACTGATGATGCCATCTATGCCCGCTGCCACGAATCGTTGGGCCATCGCAACATCGTTGACGGTCCACGTGATGATCTCGAGTCCGGCATCGTGCGCCATGTCGATGCTTTGCTCTCCCGATTCAACCAGAAGGCTGAAATGGGGAGCGACTAGTTGATGCCCGCCCTCGCCGGCCGCTGCGATCACATCGGAAGAGGAGCCTCCATCGAATACCAGCAGTCCAGTTCGCACATCCGGGAGGGCAGCTTTGACGATGTCCATCGTCGGCCAGAAGAAACAGGTGACAACGTCGATCGGGCGGGAGCGCGCGGCAACCTCGACGGCGAATGACCCTTCGGAGTCGAAGCCGGGTTGGTAGGGGAAGTTCTTGATCTCGATGTCGAGAGGGGTATCCGGTAATGCTTTGAGGACGTCATCGAGAAGGGCCGGGCGATACCCATCACCGAGGTCTACTTCACGCAGATCTTCCCATCCGTGATCGGCGATGCCGACCGAGCCGAAAGACGGTTCATGCGATAGAACCATTCTTTCGTCGGCCGATCTTCGAACATCGAGTTCGACGAAATCCGCAACTGCAGCCGCCGCGACGATGCCTTCAAGAGTATTGTCGGGATAGGACAACCGAAGGCCGCGATGCGCCCCAAATTGGGTATTCTTGGATAGTTGATCTTTCATAAGATTTCTCGAAATTACCCCTTGTGTACCGCGCTCGCGGCAGTTACAGTTTCCACCGCTACTTGTGAAAAATCTCACAATCATCCAGGAGACATCAGTGCTCACCCAAACAATTGCAACCGAATGGCGCACGCTCGCCTCGTGTCGCGATTCTGATCCGACGCTTTTCTTCCCTATTGGGACAACCGGCTTCGCTCTTGATCAAATCGCCTCTGCGAAGGTTATTTGCGGTTCCTGCTCGGTCCAAGAAGATTGCCTTCAGTACGCCCTCCAGTCCAATCAGGAGTCTGGCGTCTGGGGCGGATACGCCGAAGACGAGCGCCGTCGCTTGCGGAAGCGTTGGTTGGCGGAACGCCGCCGCCGCGCCAGCTAGCAAACCCGACGCTCAACAGACAGGCCGGCGCAATGCGCCGGCCTTTCGCATTCCCAGGATTTTCTCAGCAATGCTGTTGATCCCCAGCCACCACAATATTGCCGAGAAAATCCAGAGGGATTCCGCGCAGTGCTGTGTATCACTGGTGGTACATAGCACTGCTGAGAAAACGGCTCAGTCGGCTGAGAACCCCACACTGGGGCGATCTTCGGAGCTCTCCATCTCGATGTAGGCGATCTTCTCAATCGGGATGCCAACGGTCCGGCCTTTGATATCGGTCACCCAGAGCACCCGCGACGACTCGTCCGAGAAAGCGGCGCCAACCTCGGCCTTGAACGACTTCTCGTTCTTGACGTCGATATCGATCTCTCTGCTGTCACTTATGCCGATGCGGACGCGCACGCCGTCTCCTTGTTCGCCGGATCAACCATCGTACCGCTCGTTGATCAGGATGCAGCCACCTGCACGACCTCGAGGTCGCCGCCGGAGATGAGATAGCCACGTCCCGGCTGATGGAAGACCGGTCCCCTCCGTGGAAACTGCGTCTGCCACAACTCGCCGTCGACATCCGCCTGCGGACGGAGCGACAGCCCCAGGCGGCACCGACGCAGATCCCTGGTCCAATGCTGAAAGAGGCCACGCAATGCGTCCGCTCGTCCGGCGGCGATGACATGCAGTCCTTCTTGGTGCCGGGCAAGAACCGGGCTCAACCCCGGATGATCCACTCGCTCGGCATCGTCGATCAAGACCAGCACCGCATCGCTTCTCTCGCCGAG
Organism: Acidimicrobiia bacterium; assembly: GCA_030598025.1. Taxonomy (GTDB): domain Bacteria; phylum Actinomycetota; class Acidimicrobiia; order Spongiisociales; family JAHEDJ01; genus JAHEDJ01. The sequence continues at coordinate 3,310 of JAUVQS010000013.1, forward strand.
CAACTCAACGAGTTCTTCAACCGAACGGCAACGCGTCCCGGCCGCCTCGGTCAACTCTGAGCCCGTCCGGGAGAGAGCGACGATGTCGAGTGCCGGATCGCCGCTTGCAGCAGATCGAGCAATCGAGACGAGCGCGGTGGTCCGTCCGCTCCGCGCCGGTCCGGCGATCAGAGCATGATCGCCGGGGTGCAGCCGGAAGCCGACGGGCAGCAGGTCCCGATCACCGATACCGACCGGAACGAACCGCCCATCCTCGGCAAGCCTCGAATGGGGCGATACGGCCTCGAGGGGAACCCGATCCGGCAAGACACCAACCGGCACCGGCGGATTGTTTGATGGCTTGGCTTCGAGCAATCGGCGGACGGCTTCCGGGGACGGCCGACCGATCTGAATCATCTTGCCCGACGCGTCGAAACCCCTGCCCTGCCCGAGTTCGGGAACGTCGCGGGCGGTCAATCCGGCGGCCGCGTATTCGAACGGGTCGGCCAGACGGAAGCACAAACGCTGACTGATCGAGGAGGCGAGAGCCGCAGGCACTCCCCCAGGACGTGCAGCCGAGAGAAGTGGGAACATCGAAAAGGTCGGACCGTCGACGAGAATCCGGGTGAGGGAATCCCGAATCGCGATATCTCCCGGCCCGTCGAATGCAGCCAGCACGGCTTCCAGTCTTTCGACCAGCACCAAAACGATCGCTTCTCCTTCCGACCCTTGCCGCCGGCGTTCGAGAAGGTCGTGCAGTCGGCGAATCACGCGGGCAGTCCGCTCACGATCGGCGACGCGGACGATATCTCCAACATGCGGCCACCCGTTGATTTGGGCAAGCGAGCCTCCCCCACCGTCGAGACCGTAGACATGCAACTCGTCGGGGTTCGCCCTGCACGCCGCTGCAAAGGCGGCGGCGGTGACCGCATCGGAGGCTCCGGATTCGTCAACGCCGAAGGCAAGCAACCCGCCCTCATCGGGATTCCAGGTCAGCTCGCCGATTCGCTGCTCGTCGGGATCATCAATCAGACCGATGACACGATGCTCGACGCCCGGGGAGTAGCCGAGCGTCACGGTTTCGGGAAACGATTCGGCCCAGGGGGGACGGGGCGAGCTCAAACCGAGTCGGTCGAACGCGACGGTTGCGGCTGCGGCGATCCGCTCCAGATCGCTTGCGCCGGAAGTCTGTTCGGTTTCCGGCTCCGGAGCCACCGGCTCCCAGCCGAACCGCACGGGACGGACCGCCGGCACGATCGACCGATCCAAGTCAACGGCCACCGTACTCCTGGCTGCCTGAAACGGGATGAGTTCGCCCGGCCCTAGGCGGATGAAACCTCGGCCCGGAAACCGGCGCGGCAGTTGGGCGGCCACCGGATCATCGATCACATCCCGAGAGTCCGCCGCCGTCTGGACCCGCAACGCCACTCGCAAATTGGTGTTGGCGCGGATCGAATCACCGACGATCCCGGCCGGCCGCTGGGTGGCCAGGATCAGATGCACTCCCAGCGACCGACCCCGCTGGGAGATGTCGATCAGCGAAGGAACGAACTCGGGAAGATCTGCAGCGAGAGCGGCGAACTCATCAATGATCACCACCAGGCGCGGCAACGGCCCACTCCCCTCGGCAGGCTCGTAGTCATCAATGGCATCGGCACCGGCCCGGCGCAGAGTCTCCTCACGATGGCGCAGTTCGGCGTGCAGGCTTCGCAACGCCCGCCGGCCCGAAGCCCGATCGAGGTCGGTAACCAGACCGACCACGTGCGGCAGGCCGGCACAGGCATCAAAGGCACTCCCTCCCTTGTAGTCGATCAGAGCGAACGTCACCCGATCCGGCCCGTAGCTGGCGCCAAGCGCGCCGACCAGGGACCGGAGGAACTCGCTCTTGCCTGATCCGGTCGTCCCGGCGATGAGGCCGTGCGGCCCGTCGGCCACCAGGTCCACCATCAGGGGGCCGTTCTCCGTCATCCCCACCGTCGCGGTGAGGCCGTCCGGCGGATCACTCCATCGGGCGATCATCTCGTCGACGTCCCCCGCCCACCCGACTAGAGCACCAAGGTTGACTCCGACCGGAAGGCGAGAACCTTCGGCGGCTTCCTCAGGGTCGTCCAAGCCGTACAGGTGGCGGGCCGCGACGCTCGCCACATCGGATTGCACACCGTCGATGGCGAAACTGATGGGAGGACCGCCGTGGCCCGGCCGGACCAGCGCCCCGGAAGCTCCGGCCACCGAGACGACGAGCCCACAGGAGCCCGGCAAGTCTTGGATCGATCGTTCGATCACAATGGACGAAATCCGACCGGCTTCAACCAGTGCGGCGAGACGGGTGCGATCAGCAGGGCTCATGCTGCTCGAGTCGGCGATCACGACGAGGTCCGGGTCGTCGGATTGAGAAAGGCTCGCCATCACCGATTCGATGTCGACAGGATCGGATCCCAGGCGGTAGCGGCCGGACAAAGCATCCAGCCGGGTGTGCGGCAGCCACGAGCACCACCCCCAATCACTCACCGAGTCGGTAATCACGGCCACCCGAAGGTCGGCCGGTCCGTGATGGACTGCGAGCCGCACCAACATTGCTCGCGCCAGCGCCACGCCGCCGGGGCGATCGCCCGCAATCCCGATCATTGAGCCCGCGGTGAGGCCAACCTCAATCGGGCCGTCCGGCAGCATTGAATATCGCTCGATCAATTCCACCGCTTCCCGATCCAGATCGATACCCGTAGTCCGCACAGGAAGCTCCCACCGCGTCCGACCCGTCCCGAGGGACACGCACAGGTAGTCCGGGTGATGTCGCCGCCGCTCCCATACCGATGTCTTCATCTCGATCGATGCCCGGACGACTTCCTCTAGCCCGGGATGTCGAATTGCCATCCGGTCGCGTTCCGCAACGGCACGCCGTCGGAGCTCACGATCGAACTCCTTCAGAGCCCCGGCCCAGATCGACTCGTTCTCGCGCCGGATGCGGTGGAGGCGACGTCGATCTTCCAACCATGACATCGCCATCATCAATGGTCCGACCAGCGCGATTACAGCCATGATCGGGCGAAACACCACTGCCATGATTGCGCCGACCAGGACGGGCCCGGCCAGGACCGCCAGCCCCATCCTGGCCCTTGGTGCCGGCTCTTCGGGACGTTGCGGCGGTTCGATCACCTCTTCCGATCCGGGCGGCAGGTGCCGTGGCGGACGATTGAATGATCGCCTGCCCTGCACCGGCTCGGGACGTCCCATCGGGGGCCTTGGAACCTGCACGATCCAGGTGGTCGCTCCGACCTCGAAGGTCTCGCCTACCTCTACGTGCCGGGCGCCCCAGTCGGCGGAGTGAACCGTGAGTGAACCCGACCGATCGACAGAGACCCTCGGCCCGCCCCGACCGGCGAGTTCGTACCCACCCAGCGCCAACCGCCAGCGAGCTCCCGAATCGAGGCCGGCCACACCCACCAGTTCCGCCACCGCAGCATCGGCAGACGTTCCCACGGCGACGCCGACCCGAGAGCCCTCCCAAACCGACCCGACCGGCCGGGCCGAATCGACTCTCAATTCCTCAATCTGTAGTTCGCCCCCGCCACCAACGGCCGTTTGAAGGTCTCCCAGTGGCGCCTCGAGAGCGATGCCAACATCGACGATGCTGCCATCGAAGACCTCAAAGCGCACAGGAGATTCCTTCAGCTGCCAGCGCCATTTCCTCAGCTCGAAGCTCAGCCGCCTGCCACTCGAGCGAACTCGCCCGGGCGCCGAGTTGGCCTGCCACGGTTCGCAGCACCTGCCGATGGTCGATCAACTCCCTCTCGAGTTGATCGGCGGCCGGCCCAACCCACACATGCGGCAGCAGGCGCATCGCCGGTTCGACATAGCCGGCAATTGCCTGGTCGAGATGGGTCGCCTCCGCGCGCAGTCGCGCCGCCGCCAGTTCCAGCGCCGCCGCCGTCGCCATCAGGCTCCATAGAGGTTCGTCGCCTGGTCGATTGCGTCGCGTCGAACCGCGACGACCCGTGATGCTTCGAGGAGGGCGTCGTGAAGGTTCACCAGCATGGGTTGAAACTCTTCGTGCCACCGCCTCCTGAACTCGTCGGCAACGAGTCCCGTCCACTGGGTCTGCCCCAGGCTGCCGTCTATCGATCGGTTCAAACGTTCGACCTCATCCCCCTCCCTCGAGAAAGCGGTCGTCAGTGTGGCCAGTTGCTCGAGATTGCCACCCACGAAGGTTGCCATCGTTGTGACTCCTTTCCGGACACGGTTGTGTCACGTCGAATAACGTATTGTATTAGTTAACGATTGTCAACCGTTGACAAGGAGTGCTATCGAAGATACTGTGCTCTCATGAAGCGAAGATGGATCACCGCTCTCCTGTTGTTCGAAAGCCTGGCAATCGCCGCTCTGCACGGCCTCGGAACATTGCCCGGATTCGGCATCCAGCCGGACGATTTTCTGGCATCGGCAACCCGCGTTGACGATGCGGTGGCCTCCAGCCTTCGATACATAACTCTCGGCCTCGCCTACTGGTTACTCCTCTCGACTCTCCTCTACTGCGCGGCCAGATTGAGCCGAATTCCGAACGCCCTACGCGCCATTCAGTGGGCGACCCTTCCCCCGATCCGTCGGGTTGTCGATAGAGCGCTGGCCGTCAGCCTGACCGTCGGCACGTTGATCACGCCGACGCAAGCGATGGCACAAACGCCCCCACCACCCGTCGAACAGACCTACGTGCCGACTCCGGCCGGCGTCGGTCAGACAAACGAACCGCTCGTCGTAGTGGATGAGAACGTCTACATCCCACCGGGGGCTTCGGTACCCGCGCCACCATTACCCACTCGCCGCCCAAACGTCCCCCAGCCCGAAGTGGTGACGGCCCTTCCCACCCATCTCTTGTTCGATCAGCCCCACGCCGAGACGCACGAGGTAGTCTCAGGTGAAAACCTGTGGTCGATCGCTCGGGATCAACTCGCACAGACGGCCGAAGGCTCTCCATCGGACGGTGAGATAGCCGCCTACTGGATCGAGTTGATCGCAGCCAACCATCCGGACCTTGCTTCGGGTGACCCGGATCTCATCTACCCGGGAGAGGTTCTCGTCTTGCCCCCACCCGCACCGTGATCGGCGCTCGATCGCCCCTTCCGGATTTCCACGAGCCTCCCCCGGAGGATCCGACCCCTCTGACCGTTGCTCCGCCATCTGCACCCGCCAAACGCCGGAGACGGACCTTGCTGATCGCGGGAGTGGTCGTCTTGGTCGCCGCGGCGCTGCTGTTCACCGCGTACTTGGTAGTTTCTGCGGATGGGGCGACCACCTCTCCGACGGAGGTGACCGGGTTCGCCGAGGACTTCGTGTTCGTCTTCCTGGCGCGGGCCGGCGAAGGGTCCGAGAGCTATCTCGCTCCCTTCCTCGGCTACACACCTTCGCTGGCCGGCATGCTTCCCGGGAGCTTCTACGTGACACAGGTCACGGCCCGGGATCTGCACGAGGGGTCGGACGGATGGGTCGTTCTGATCCGAGCGGAGGCGCTCGCCCGGACCGACCGAGGCTACGAGCCGGCGGACCCCAAGCACTTTGCCGTTCGGGTGGCGGAAGATCCGGGCGGACACCTTCGGGCGTTGGCGCTCCCTGCCCCTGCGCCGGCCCTGTCGATTTCTGCTGTTTCGGCACTGCCGGGTGACGCGTCGCCGGCCGATGGAGAAACAGTGTCGGCGGCATCCGACTACCTCAACTGGTACCTGACCGGATCGGTACCGATCAACGGAGTGACCCCGGCAGGGGGTTTTGTGAGCATCGAACTCGTCGGCCTCGACATCGAAGAGGAGACGGCGACGGCCTCCGTGCTGGCGACCACTGCAGATGGGCATGCACTGCGTTTGGCCGTCCCGCTCATCGAGGCAGAGGGAATGTGGGAGTTCCTCGACCTCAGCCCGCAATCCAACTGAGACGAACCTTCCGTTCAGGATTGTCCTCATTCGGATCGACCAGAAGGATCGACTGCCAGGTGCCGAGCGCCGGGACACCGCCCAGGACGGGAACGGTGATACCGGGCGCGATGAAAGCGGGAAGAACGTGATCTGCTCCGTGGCCGTAAGAGCCGTGACGATGACGCCACCGGTCATCGCGAGGAAGCAGAGCGTCAACCGTCTGCATCACATCTGAATCGCTGCCCGCACCGGTCTCGAAGATGGCGATTCCCGCAGTGGCATGCGGAACGAAGATCGAACACAGGCCATCGCCGCGTCCTGCCACGAACCCGGCCACCTCCCGGGTGATGTCGAACACACCGCGCCGCCCGCCGGTGTGAATGGGGATGACGATGGAGTCCATGGCCGGAGACTAATGAGCAATCAGCCATCAGCCATCAGCCGTGGGCAGTGGGCAGTGGGCAGGTCTTGCCCACTGCCTATGGCTCAGGGCGTGCCCCCCTACCTCCACCTCCGCTCCGCTACGGCGCAGGAACCTTCCCCCCAACGCTCGCTTCGCTCACTGAGGGGGACCAACGGGCTCAGGGCGTGCCCCCTACCCGCTGCTTGCGCAGCGGGCCCCTTCCCCCCAACGCTCGCTTCGCTCACTGAGGGGGACCAACGGGCCCAACGCTCATTGATTGTCGCCCAGGAAGATCTGGGAGACGGAGCTTTCCATGAAGATGGCCTGAATCGCCTCGGCGAGCAACGGGGCGATCGAGAGCACTTTGACGCGGTCGAGCGACTCGGTGCCCGGCGGGGCGGGGATCGTGTTGCTGATCACCAACTCGTCAATGTCGCTGTCTCTGATTCGATCGATGGCCGGCCCTGAGAGGATGCCGTGAGTGGCCGCGATTGAGACGCTCAAAGCGCCCTTCTCCTTCAACAACTTCACTGCGTTCACGGCGGTCCCTGCGGTGTCAATGATGTCGTCGACGATGATGGCGTGCCGGCCTTCGACCTTGCCGATCACCGCCAGCGCTTCGGATTCATTGTGAACATCGGCTTCGCGGCGTTTATGGATGAACGCCACGTAGGCGTCGAGTTGTCGTGCGTATTTTTCGGCTCGTTTCACACCACCGGCATCGGGCGACACGACGGTCGTCGGACCCTTGAGCCGTTCCCTCAGGTAATCGGTGAATACCGGAAGGGCCGTGAGGTGGTCGAAAGGTTTGTGGATGAAGCCCTGAACCTGTCCGGTGTGGAGGTCGACCGAAGCGATACGGTCGGCACCGGCCGTCATGAACATGTCGCCGATGAGCCGGGCTGTGATCCCCTCCCGCGGCATGACCTTCTTGTCTTGACGGGAATATGGGAAGTAAGGGACGACGGCCGTGATGCGTCGGGCGGATGCCCGATTCAGAGCATCGATGGCGATCAACTGCTCCATGATGTGGAAGTTGATCGGGTCGCTGTGGCTTTGTAGTACGAAGCAGTCGGTACCACGCACGCTCTCCGTGGCCCGAACGTAGATCTCACCGTTGGCGAACACCGAACGCTCGAGTCCGCCCAACCGCACGCCGAGAAGCTCGGCAACCTCCTCCGCCAGCGAGGGGTTGGCGCTTCCGGTGAACAGCATGAGCCGTTTGCGGCTCACTACCTCCATGTCAGCTCTCCTCCAGCTTGCGACGGTTTCTTGCTTCCCGTTTGGCAGCGTAGCCCGGGATCTCCTTCTGCTGCGAGCGCTCGACGGCCAGGGCCCCATCCGCGACATCGCGGCTGATCGTCGACCCGGCACCTGTGTAAGCCTTCTCTCCGATAGTGACCGGCGCCACCAGCATCGTGTCGGATCCGATTCGAGCACCGTCCCCAATGACGGTGCGGTGCTTGTCGAATCCGTCGTAGTTCACGGTGATCGTCCCGGCCCCGATGTTGGCCCCAACACCAACTTCAACATCTCCCATGTAGGCAAGATGGGGCACCTTCGATTTCTCGCCGATCACCGCGTTCTTCATCTCAACAAACGTTCCGGCCTTCGAGCGAGCCCCCAGGACGGTCCCCGGCCGCAATGAGACGTAGGGTCCGACCTCCGCTCCTGTACCGATCTCGGCCTGTCGAACGACCGCGTACCAAACGTGGGCATCGCTCCCGACTTTGCCATCGACGATGTAGCTGTCGGGACCGATCTGGGCGCCTTCGCCAATTTCAGTGGTCCCTTCGAGGTGCACACCCGGATACAACCGGGCACCGGCATTCAGCTGCACGGTTGCTTCGATGAACACCTGATCAGGGTCGGCCATCCAGACGCCGCGGCCCATCCATTCCTCGTTGATGCGATGGCGCATGGCTCGAGAGATCTCGGCCAGTTGCCCCTGACTGTTGACGCCGGATACCTCCTCCTCATCGGCCCGGACCGCGTTGATGGGAAGCCCTTCGGCGCCGAAGAGCGCTACGACGTCTGGCAGGTAGTACTCGTCCTGAGCGTTGTCGCGATCGAGCCGGCCGAGGGCATCGGTCAGTCGCGGCCCGTCGAAAACGTAGATGGCCGCGTTCACCTCGTCGACGGCCAACTGCTCGGGAGCGGCGTCGCGGTGTTCGACGATTCCGGTCACGCTGCCGTCGCGGTCGCGCAGCACCCGTCCATAACCGGACGGGTCGGTGAGCCGGGTCGTCAACATCGTGGCTGCCGAGTCGCCTTCAACATGAGCGTCGATCAGCTCACGCAGGGTCTCTGCTCGCAACAACGGAGTGTCTCCCGGCAGCACCAGGACGTCGTCGCCTTCCACACTTCCGAAGTGATCCAAGGCAACCTGAACGGCGTGCCCGGTCCCGAGTTGTTCGGCCTGTATGCAGCTGGAGACGCCTTCAGGAAGATAGGAGCGGAGATCGTCGGCAGCGGGGGCGGTGACCACGGTGATGTGATCGGCCCCGATATCGCGAACGGCCTCGATGACCCAGCCCACCATCGTGCGACCGGCGACCCGGTGCATGACTTTGGGGATGTTCGACTTCATCCGGGTGCCTTGCCCGGCAGCCAGAATCGCGACCCTCACGCCCATTCGCGGTTCCTCCTTTTCGCTGGGGGGACAGGACTCGAACCCGTACTAACGGGACCAAAACCCGTCGTGCTGCCGGTTACACCACCCCCCATAGGCAGTGCCGCCCAAGCGGCTTTCGGCGCCGCCATGTTACCCGTCGCTGAGCAGCCGGGCTCCATGCCCAACCGGGGACACGGCGCGGGCGAAGCGGCTCCCGGCCGGGATGAGATCTACCGCCTCAGTCGCCTCTTCGTTGGAACCGAAGAAGGCGAAGAGCGACGGGCCGCTGCCGGACATCAACACCGGCCGACTCCAGCGGAACGCCAGCTCAGACCGCCACTCATCGATTCGGGGAACCAGCTTGACGGCGGCCGGATACAGGTCGTTGATCAAAGGGCCGAGCGCCCGAAGCGATGGAGGCAGATCCGAGCCTTCGACGTGATACCCGTCCAGTTGATCGAGGCGATCCCAAGCGTCGTAGACGGCAGGGGTCGACAGGTCGAAAGGCGGGACGACCAGAGCGAGGTGGAAACCGGTCGCGGCAGCGAGTGGACTGAGGATCTCCCCGTAGCCTTCCATGCGGGCCAGACCCCCGGCTCGAAAGAACGGCACATCGGCTCCTATGCCGGCAGCGATCGACGGCTGATACTCGAAGTCGTAGAGCGCTTCGGCAGCAAGAAGGGCACCCGCCGCATCGGAGCTACCGCCGCCCAGACCTGCCGCGGTGGGGATCTCTTTGATCAACCGGACATGCAGACCTCTTTTGCGCTGGGGAACCGCTGCTCGAAGCGCCTTCCATACGAGGTTGTCGTCGTCGACCGGCAATCGGATGCCCTCGATTTCGAGGCGATCCTCATCGGCGACCTCGAAGAAGAGCGAATCGTATGGCTCGATGGCCTGCACGATCGACAGGAGTGGGTGGTAGCCGGTCTTGTCTCGTTGCCGAACCCGGAGCGAAAGGTTGACCTTGGCCGGAGTGGTGACCCTCATGAGGCGGCGGCCGCCATTGCCAGCCATTGTGCAGTCGTCAGCGACTCGGCTCGAAGGGTCGGATCGATGCCTGCCGCCTCAAGTGTCGCGATCGGATCGGCGAGGGCGTCCTTCAGCGACGATCGGAGCATTTTCCGGCGCTGAGAAAACCCGGCGGCCGCTAGTTCGATCGCTTCCGCGGCCAGTGCCGGGGCCTCACTCTTCCGTTCCAGTGCGATGACGGCCGAGGCGACCTTGGGCGGAGGAAAGAAGACGTGCGGGGGAACGGTGAAGGCCAGCTCGATGTTGGCGTGCAGATCCACAACCAGAGTCGGCAGTCCGTACTGCTTGTTGCCGGGTTCAGCCGTCAGGCGGTCAGCCACCTCACGCTGTACCATCACGACGAACCTTCGAACCGCCGGAGCCTGGCGCAGTAGGTCGAGGAGCAGCGGGGTGCCGACGTGATAGGGAAGGTTGGCGACCAGCGTCCACTCGCCCTCGAGTTCGTCCGGCCGGAGGTCGGCGGCATCTTCGATCCTTACCTCGACGTTGGCCAGATCGCCGACTGTGTCCTTCAGAATCGGCTCCAAATGACGGTCGATCTCATATGCGATGACCCGTGCTCCGGTGTCGGCCAGGCCGCGGGTGAGCGTTCCGGTCCCTGCTCCGATTTCGAGAACATTCGAGGATTCATCTACTCCACTGAGCCGAACAATTCGGCGCACGATGTTGGGATCGGACAGGAAGTGCTGGCCCAGCGTTTTGCGAGGCGAATCGCCTTGGCTCCGAAGAAGGTCTCGCTGTTCGCGCCTTCCCTGCGGCTCGGTCATGACCGAAACACCCCGGCCGCCGTCTCGGATGTGAGGCGGGCGACTTCATCAACGTCTATGTCCCACACCCTCGCGAGCGCCCGACCAACGAGAGCAACACGGGCTGGTTCATTGTCCTCTCCGCGAAAGGGTGGGGGTGACAGGTAGGGAGTGTCGGTCTCGACCATCGCCCGACCGGGAGGAACGACGGCGGCGGCCCGACGGACGGTATCGCCGGTCTCGAAAGCGATCGGTCCGGCAAACGAGAAGATCACGCCGAGTTCCATGAAGCGCTTGGTCCACTTTGGCCCACCGGTCCAGCAGTGGAGGACGGTCTGGCTTCCGGCGCCGAGTTCGTCGATGATCTCGAACGAATCCCGGAACGCGTCTCGGACGTGCACCACGAGCGGTTTCTCAAGTTCGAGTCCAATCCGGATCTGGTCCCGGAACGCTTCGATCTGAGCCTCTCTGGGAGACAAGTTCCGATAGAAGTCGAGTCCGATCTCCCCGATCGCGGTGGCCTCCTCGAAGAATGGGGCGAGGCCGTCGCGCTGCTCCGGCCACTTGCTCGCGTCGTGCGGATGCAGACCTGCCGTGAATAGAAGCCGCTCCGGATGCTGCCCGGCGAGGATCATTGCGGATGCCGTCGATTCGACGTCTATCCCGGGCACCACCATCCACTCGACGTCGACCGCTCGCTCGAGGAGTTCTTCAACCGGCAGAGAACTGAGCTGAAGGTGGCAATGGGTGTCGACCCAGAGTGACGTCATCATTGGGAGCGTAGTGCCGCTCAGGGTGTTGGAAACCTCAGCCAGGCCGTCGACTACACTCCCTTCGAGGGGCAAGACGCGGCCGGCGCTCAGGGGGTGACGGCCACCGACATCCACCTGCGAGGTGTCATGGATACAGGCATGACTCGGAAAATCGATGACTTGGGCCGGATCGTGATTCCGGCCGAGACCCGGCGTCTGTTCAAGATCAGAGAGGGCGACTATCTGACGATCGCGGTCGATGGCGACAGCATCGTTATCAAGAAGCTCGAAGCTACCTGCACCTTTTGCGGGGCAACCGAAGACGTGAGCCCGTTCAAGGGCAAGGGTCTCTGCGCCAACTGCCGCAGCGAAATAGCCTGAGAGAAGCCGGTAGCCGTTAGCCCTGGTGTAAGGCCTCATAGATACGACGCTTGGCTACGCCGGTTTCGTCTGAGGCGCGGCGGGCCGCGTCGGCCCTGGACATGCCATCCTCGATGAGTGCATTCGCCGTAGCGACGGCTTCTTCCAGCGTGGGGATGATCGGGTCGGCTCCGCCGATCACAATCGTGAACTCGCCTCTGGCTTGTCGCTCCGTCCACTCGGCCAATCCATCGCCCAGGTTGCCGCGCCAGATCTCTTCATGAACTTTGGTGAGTTCTCGGGTCACGACCAGCGGCCGACCGACACCCACCGATTCCCCGAGAGCCTTCAGGTCCGCCTTCAAGCGGCTCGGAGCAACGAAGAGAACGGCCGTCCGCTCCTCTCTCGCCAGAGAATCGAGACGCTTCCGGCGCTCACCACCCTTGCGGGGCAGAAACCCTTCAAACACAAAGCGATCCGAAGGCAGTCCGCTGAGCGCCACCGCCATTGTGGCCGCACTCGGCCCCGGAATCGCCGTCACCTGGGCACCGACCTCAACCGCCACTCGCACCGCCGACAAACCCGGATCCGAGATGGAAGGCATCCCCGCGTCTGTGAGAAGCGCGACGGTCTCCCCCCGGCTGAGCCGGTCGGCCAACTCGTCTCGACGGGCTTGCTCGTTGCCGGCGAAGTAGGACCGCATCGGCACCGAGGCGCCGGCCGCATCAACGATGACCCGCGACCGGCGGGTGTCTTCGGCAAAGACGACGTCGGCGGTGCGGAGAGTTTCGATCAGGCGCTGTGAGATGTCGGAAAGGTTGCCGATCGGGGTCGCGCAAAGCACCAGGACTCCACTCATGGTCCGACCCACTCCACGACCAGGCGCCCGACCTCCGGATCGGACGCAACGATGAGCCGAATGGCCTCACCCTCGGTCCGCACGACCGCGAAGTCCTCACCGGAGATCTCAATGAAGTCATCGTCGGTGCCTTCGATCTCGCCGTTGACTTGCGTTGATACAAACGAGATCAGCGTCTGGTACATCTCTTCTGAGTCGACGGACGAGTCTGCGACAAAGACCAGATCAAACACGATCTCCGAACCGCCATCCCACATCAAGCGGTAGGCGTCACCGCCCCATCCGATCGCGGCGGACGTCGCGATGCCATCGTCGAGGGCCTGGCCGAACATCGCCCGGAAGGCCGCCTGACCCCACACCGAAGCTTCCACAACGTCGTATCCGTCTGGGACGAAGTCGCCGGCCACCACCTCCATCGGCGGCTCGCCGGCCAGGAAATCGGCCGGATGGAAAATGTGCTCAGTTGTGGTCGGCCTAGAGACATAAAGCCTGTTCACCGCTTCGAACCCGCCCGATTCCCAAATCGTCTCCACAAAGTCGGCGCCGGTCGTGTAGGGAAACAACAGCAGCTCTTGAAGGAATCGGGGCGTGCGATCAAATACCTCCGTCTCAACCTCCATCGAGCCGGAGAGCACGGCCGACTGTTCATCCCACGTGAGTGCTCCGAGATACAACATCTCGATCAACGTCGCGTCGCCCTCGGCAACCGCGGTCAGCGCGGTCAGATCTTCATAGCGCTGATCATCGTCGAGGCGGACCAGGCGGTCGGCGAACCCGAAATGCTGATCGGTGAGGGCATGCGTCAGCTCATGGACCAGAGTCAATCGTTGTAGCTGGGACAACTCACCATCACCGATCGGTACGACGAGTTCACCGGTCTCTCCGTCATAGAACCCGGCGACCTGCTCCGAGTAAAGATCGACATAAAGGGCGGCCAGATCAGTCCCGTTCTCGACGAGGCCGAGAGTGGTGAGCAATAGCTCGTCTCGACGCGTCTCGGCGGGATCGAGTTCGTCTTCGACCAGAGTACGCACCCGCTCAGCAAGCTCATCATCGGTGACGAAGACCAAATCGGGGGGGGTCAGAAACGCGAGTTCCCGCAGTGATTCGGTCGTGACGGTCAGTTCGTCGATTACGAGCTGCAGAGGGTCGATCGGGACCGTCGTCGAGGTTGACGACGTGGGCACGGACGTCGTCGAAATGAGTGAGGTGGTCGACGTCGAAGGTTCGGTTCCGGTACAAGCAGCGCCGACGAGGGCGAGAAGCAGAGAAGCAGACAGGATCCGACGCACGACGGGAGACTAGCCAACCCTGGGTGGCCGGATACCGCTCCCAGAAGATCAGGACTTCAGCCTCGAATTCGGGTTTCGTCGTGGCTACGCCCTCGCCCTTCTGCTCATCGCTCCAAGTCACCCCTGCCCGCAGACGACAGGCAGAGCGCTTGGGGCCACCGAAGCCGGAGTTGCCTCCGCGCGGGCATCATGCCCCCGGTCAACACAGCAGCCGGCTGAGTCGGGTTCGTAGCCGGACCTGATCTCGGTCAGGCTGGTCTGGTGGCGGTGACGACGAACCCCCGGATCTTGCCGTCGATATCAGCGCTTCCGAATTGTGCGGCGATCGCCTCCGCGGCGACGGCGGTCGCTTCGCCAACCTGAGAGGCGTCGACCGCTTCCACCTCATTACGCAGCGGAGTTCCTTGGACATAGGCAATGGCCGGATCGTCGGCCGACTCGGCCCGACTTCGGGCCTCCAACGCCTCGAAACGGGCAGGCGACGCGAATCCGCCTGCCGCGACGTCTGCCTGCACAACCGCCTCGTCGTAGTAGCCATGGGGTGTCCGTGCGAGGAACATCGGCGGATCCTCCGGAAACAGACCGGCGAGGGCATCGGTCACTACCGCGGCAAACTCGTTGTCCTCGATCCGGTCCCACACGTTGAAGAGAAACGACCCTCCCGGCTTCAGCACCCGACAGATCTCGGAGAATGCTCGCCGCCGGTCCGGGAAGAACATCACGCTGAACTGGCAAACGACCACGTCGAACGACTCATCCGGAAATGGCAGATCGGTGACGTCCGCCTGCTGCCAGATTACCGGACGGGCGGTTCCGACGGACTCTGCATAATCCAGCATCGGCTGATTCAGATCGGTACCGACGATTGACACCGATTCCGGGACGCCCTCGGCCATCGCCCGGGTGACTACGCCCGTCCCGGCCGCCACTTCGAGAACCGTATCCGGACCTATCTCATTCAGACGGGCGACCAGATCAGTGGCATACGACTCAAAGATGAGAGGAACCAGGAATCGGTCGTAGAGTTCGGGAACCGAACCCGCAAACACCATGTCTGAGTCGCGAGCAACCATCGTCTGCGACCCTAGCCCGCCCCGGGCTCTAGCCCTCTGCGGCGTCTCCTGCATCAAATCTGTCGGCGTGTCCAGTCAATGATTTCACAACAGCACCATCCGCCCCAGCCGGATGGTGAACTTGCGCCAAGAACCGAACGGCGGTCAAACGCAGGAACACCCAGTTTGACCTGGGGCTGGCTTCTTCCGTGCGAGGGAAGCGGCGGTTGAATAAGGTGGAGCAGTCTGACCAGGGCGTTTCGCTGAGCGACCAGTGTTTGCCTGGGTATTTCGCCTATTTGCCCTTTGCAGGCGTTTGCACCCTTGTGCGGGGTTTTGTCACCCTCGTGCGCCCACGATGCGCCCACGGAGACGCCGTTTGGGGATGTCGCCCAGCGTCC
>JAUVQS010000064.1 GCA_030598025.1 Acidimicrobiia bacterium
TCGGACAGAGGCATCCTCTCTGTTCGGACAGAGGCATCCTCTCTGTTCGGACAGAGGCATCCTCTCTGTTCGGACAGAGACATCTCCAGCCCCCACTAGCCTGACGACAATGGCATCCGTTCGGCTCGTCATAGTCACCGGAAAGGGAGGGGTCGGCCGGTCGGCCGTGTCGGCAGCCCTCGCTCTGCGCGGCGCACGTTCCGGAATGAGAGCCCTGGTCGTGTCGATGACCGAATCGGCCGGATTGGCCGAGCATCTGGGCGTGGATCACCTGGGCCCCGACGCTACCGAAATCCGCACGGGCCTCTTTGCTCTTCAGGTCGAGCGGCCAGCAGCCCTCGACGAGTACCTGCGCCTCCAGGTTGGACTCCCCAAGTTCGCCAGATTCGGACCGCTGGCAGATGCCTTCGACGCTCTCGCCTCGGCCGCTCCGGGCATCAGGGAGATCGTCACTATGGGCAAGGCGCTCTATGAGGTCCGTAGGCGAGACACGTGGGATCTCGTCGTCGCAGACGGCCCGCCGATCGGCCAAATCGGATCACACCTCCGGGCGCCGCGGACCGTCTCCGATCTCGTTCCCACCGGACGAATCCGCGAGCAATCCGCCTGGATGGCCGACTTTCTGGCCGACCCCGAGAAGTCTGCTCTGGTACTGGTCACGCTCGCCGAGGAGTTACCGGCTCTCGAGACCGCCGAGGCGGTCACGTGGCTGCGGAACTCAGAGTTGATCACAACACATTCGGTCATCACCAACCGCATCCTGGATCCTCTGGAAACGCCGGTGACCGCCGGCCCGGCTGAGGGTCCGGTGCACGATGCCGCCCTGCTCCACCAGGGCTTGACCGAAGAACAGGCACGCTGGCTCGCGGAGACTCCCGACGGGCCCCATTTGCCGTATCTGTTCGGAGCAACCGGACCGGTGGAAGTCACCAAACGTCTGGCTGATCTTGTGGAGCTGCCGTGACCAAGGCGATTCTGGTGACGGGAGCAGGCGGAGTCGGTAAAACCACCCTTTCGGCTGCCATCGCGGTCCGCGCCGCCCGGTCGGGAAAGCGCACTCTGGCCCTCACGGTCGACCCGGCCCGTCGGCTGGCAGATGCTCTCGGCGTCGGGACGCTCGGTGCGGTCCCGACTGCGAACCCCGACCTCGACCTCCTCTGGGGAGCCATGCTCGACGCCGAGCACTCCTGGGATGCTGTGGCCCGTCGCCACGCCGATCCGGACGTGGCGGAGCGGCTGGTCTCATCTGAGTTCTTCCGAGTCGCAGCCAGACACTTCCCGGCCAGCCAGTCGTACGCGGCTTCCGAGCGAATGGCAGATCACCTGGAGAGTGGGGAATGGGATGTTGTCGTCGTCGATACTCCCCCGGCGGCCGGCGGAATCGAGTTCTTCACTGCACCGGCCGAAACGAGAGACCTCGTGGGAGGGCGCCTCATCCGCTGGATCACCGGCGGACCCCTTCCGGGACGCCGCAGCATCTTCCGGATCGCCGGGCGGCCGGCCCTTCGAATGGCGAGCACCATCCTCGGATCCGACCTTCTAGAGAGGGTCGCCGAATTCCTCTTTGACTTGCGCACGACCCACGACAGTCTCTCCCGCCGGGCCGCGGCCATCGAACGCCACTTCAAGCAGGCCTCGACCCTCGTGGTGACCACCTCGGATCCGACCCCCATGCGGGAGGCCGAGCGATTCTTCCGCTACCTCCCCAAGGTCGCCAGCCCTCCGGAACTCGTCATCTTCAATCGATCCCTGCCCGACTCCTGGCGGACCGCCCGACCACCGGCCGGCACACCGCCGGACCTGGTCGACAACCTGCGGAGGTGGTCGGCGGAGGCCGCCCGGCAGGCTCTGAACCGCGAGGAGTTTGCAGTTCGCCACGAGACCCCCGTGGCCACGGTCCCGTGGCAACCCGAAAGCCCGACAGACCTTCATGCGTTGGAGAACTTGCTAACGGCGGCTGAAGGCCTCGAAATCCAGGGGCTGTAGGGCTAATGGCTAAAGGCTAAAGGCTAAAGGCTTAAAGAATTGCTTTCTGCCCGAATAGCTCGCGCAACTCGGCATAGAGGTCGGACCGCGGTTCTACCCGGTGGTCGTTGCCCAGTTTGAGGACCTTGTGACCACTGTCGGTCGTCATGTGGAGGTAGACCGGGGCCGGCCCCGGTTGGTTCACCAGGATGTCCTTCAACTGCTGAACCTTTTCGGGTGAGAGGAGTCGGGCAGGAATCTCGAGAGTAACTGCTCCGTCGGCATCGAGTTGAGGCTCCTCGATGGCGTGTCCCATCACCTTGACATCTTCGCCCCGGTGGTCGAGTCGACCCTTGACGATGAGGATCGCGTCTTCCCTGATCAAAGGCCCATATTCGTTCACCGTTCTCGGGAACGCCACGACTTCTACCGAACCGGCCAGGTCTTCGAGGGTGAAGTAGATCATCTGATCACCGTTGCGAGTGAATCGGCGGTTGATCCCTGAGACGAGACCGCCGACCATCACCGAAGCCCCGTCGGTGAGTTCCATGAGTTCGGGGATTCCGCACGTGACTTCCCGGCGCAGCAATCCGTCGACTCCCAGCAGGGGGTGGTCGGAGATGAAGAGACCCAGCATCTCCTTCTCAAAGCCAAGCTTCGTTCGCTTGTCCCACTCATCCTCAGGAATCTCAACGATCTCGGAGAAGACCTCTTCCTGGCCGCCGAACAAACTGAACTGCCCGAGATCCTCTTTGCGCCTGCGAGAGATCGTTGATTCGAGGATCTGCTCGAAAGTCAGTATCAAGCCCTTTCTGGTCAAACCCAACGCATCAAAGGCACCGGCCTTGATCATCGATTCCACGGTTCGACGGTTGAGTGCCGAGACATCGACCCGGTTCACGAAATCCTGAAAATCGGTGAACGGACCGTCTTCGATCCTGGCCTCGATGATGCGCTCGACCACGCCTTCTCCGACGTTACGGACGGCAGACAGTCCGAAACGTATCTTGTGATCCCGAACGGTGAAATCGACTTCAGATTCGTTGACATCGGGAACCAACACATCGACGTTCATACTGCGAGATTCACCGAGATAGAGCGCAGTGCGATCCTTGTCCTTTTTGGTGGAGGTCAAGATGGCCGCCATGTATTCGGCCGGATAGTGGGCCTTGAGATAGGCGGTCTGATAGGCGATGTAGGCGTAGCAGGCGCTGTGCGGGATATTGAAGCCGTACCCGGCGAACGGTTCGATGGCATCCCAGAGTTCACGGCCGAGGCTCTCCGGATGACCTTGCGCGGCACACCCCTCGACGAACTTCTGTCTCTCCGCCTTCATCACCGATTTGATCTTCTTACCCATCGCCTTGCGGAGATTGTCCGCTTCGGCCATCGAGTACCCGGCCAGCTCCCTGGCCACCTGCATGACCTGTTCCTGGTAGACGATGATTCCATAGGTCGATTCGAGGAACGGCTGCGTCGCCGGGTGGGGATATTCGACAGGTTTCCGCCCGTTCTTTCGTTCCGCGTACTCGTAGTGCATGTTCTGGCCCATCGGGCCGGGGCGGAATAGGGCGTTGGTGGCGACGATATGGTCGAAGACGTCGGGTTGAAGCGATCGGATCAGCGAACGCATCGCCGACCCCTCTAACTGGAAGACGCCGATCGTGTCGGTAGCGCGAATCAGGTCGAAAGTCTTCTCATCGTCGAGTGGCACGTTGTCTATGTCGACCAGGCCGCCCCCGGAAGCCTCGATGAGTTCCTGGGTACGTTCGATGATCGCCAACGTTCGCAGACCGAGGAAGTCCATCTTCAGCAGACCAAGATCGGCGATACCGTGCATCTCGTACTGGGTGACGACCTCGGCGCCCTCGCCCTTTTGCTGAATCGGGACCAGGCCCATCAATGGCTCGGGAGCGATGACCACCGCCGCGGCGTGAATCGAATCCTGACGGCGCAAGCCCTCCAGACCTTTGGCGGCATCGACCACCTGACGGACTTCGGCTTCGGCTTCGTAGGCTTCGCGCAAACCAGAGGCGTTGGAGTACCAATCCTTGATAGTTACATCCGCCTCTGCCGGCGGAGCGGTCAAGCACTGCTCGAGTGACGCATCCTTCCCGAGGATGGCGGGAGGCATGAGCTTGGCGACCCGGTCACCCAGTCCGTAGGGATGCCCGAGGACTCGCGCCGCATCACGAATCGCCTGTTTTCCCTTGATCGTCGAGAACGTGACGATCTGGGCTACATGGTCGGACCCGTACTTCTCCGCTGCATAGCGGATCAGCTCACCCCGATAGCGCTCATCGAAATCCATGTCGATATCCGGCATCTCCCGACGACCGGGATTGAGAAACCGCTCAAAGATCATTCCGTACTGAAGCGGATCCAGGTCGGTGATCTTCAGGCAGTAAGCAACTATCGATCCCGCTGCGCTTCC
This sequence comes from Acidimicrobiia bacterium, assembly GCA_030598025.1. Classification (GTDB taxonomy): domain Bacteria; phylum Actinomycetota; class Acidimicrobiia; order Spongiisociales; family JAHEDJ01; genus JAHEDJ01. Next base: position 4,400 of record JAUVQS010000064.1, read on the forward strand.
ACGGCCCGGACCAACGCGGATTCGTTGCTCACGTGCGTAGCGGATGAGATCCCACACAATCAGGAAGTAGGCCGGGAAACCCATCTCCACGATGATCCGCAGCTCGTGCTCGATCCGTTCACGCGCCGCATCCGGGAGCGGATCGCCGTACCGGAGGCGGGCTCCCTCTTCAACCAACTCGCGAAGGTACGACCGCTCGGTGTGACCATCGGGCACCGGGAACACCGGCAGCAGTATGTTGCCGAACTCGAGTTTCACGTCTGCTCGATCCGCGACCCAGAGCGTGTTTGAGATGGCGCCCGGATACCTCTCTTCCGGGAACAACTTCTGCATCTCGGCGACGGTCTTAACATACAGGCCGGTACCTTCGAACCGGAATCGATTCGGATCATCGAGCGTCGAGCCGGTCTGAATGCACAGCAGAACGTCATGGGCGGCAGCATCCTCGGCGGTGATGTAGTGGGAGTCGTTGGTGGCGAGCAAAGGAGCGTTGATCTTGGAGGAGATATCGACGAGGTCGGGCAGAATCCGTCTCTGCGCCTCTATTCCGTGGTCGCCCAACTCGATGAAGAAGTTATCTCGCCCGAAGATATCCTGATACATGGCGGCGGCTTCGATAGCGCCATCCAGATCGCGGGTCAGCCGGCTGTTGCCCTCTTCTCTCGAAGCATCGGGCGCGAGCAGGCTCGGTATATGACCACCGAGACAACCGGAGGTGGCGATGATTCCCTCCGAGTACCGGCTGAGCAGATCGAGATCCATCCGCGGCTTGTAGTAGTAGCCCTCCAGGAATGATTTGCTGACCAACTGCATCAGGTTGCGGTAACCGGTCTGGTTCTCTGCCAGCAGAGTCATGTGATGCCGGACGTTCTCTGCGCGGGAAGGGCGATCGAAGCGACTGCCGGGCGTCACGTATGCCTCGACACCGATGATCGGCCTAACTCCGGCGCCGATGGCGGCTTTGTAGAAGTCGACAACGCCGTACATAACTCCGTGATCGGTGATGGCCACCGCCGGCTGACCGTCGGCCGCAACTGCTTTGACGAGATCCTTCACCCGAGCGGCGCCATCGAGCATCGAGAACTCGGTATGAACATGAAGGTGCGCAAAGCTGTCGCGAGGCATGAATCCGAACTACATCAGTGAGATTATCGACTGTAGCAGTGCGGGTCCCTCCTCCGATCGTCGCACCGATCAAGCGATGATCACCGCCAGCAAAGAGAGGAATCCAACGCCGGCCGCGATAGCCGTCCGAACTGCCGGAGTTCTCTGCGGAGCACGACCCCACAAATAGCCAATCGCCAGGCCGGCCACGAACCCGCCGAGGTGGCCCTGCCAGGAGATACGGGGAACGACGAACGAGAAGACTGCATTGATGCCGAGCAACACCAGTAGTTGCCGGTAGAGGGCGGCACCGGCCCGCGTGTGCCGCACCCGCCACGATCCGACCAACCAGACGCCGAACAAACCGAAGATGGCGCCCGACGCGCCGACCAGCAGAGTGATTTCGTCGCTGAGGAAGAAGGCGGCCGCTCCTCCCGCGGCGGCGGTGGAGAGGTACAGAACCGCAAAAGCGACCGACCCGAGTTGTCGTTCGAGTTCGGGCCCGAAGATGTAGAGAGCCCACATATTGAACAGGAGATGGGTCGAGCTTCCGTGCAGGAAGGCGGCGGTCAGCACCCGCCACCATTCGCCGTCGGAGACCAGCCAGTTCGCCTGCGCGGCGTACTGTTCGATGAGGTCCCCCGCCCAGACGACCGTTGTCTTGGCCAGCGCCGGAACAACGCGCGGCGCCACGAAGAGAAGCACTGCCACTCCGATCAAGCCGAAGGCAACGGGGGTCGGCCGGTTCAGCAGTTGCCGCGCCGTCACCTGCCGGTTGGCCGGCTTGGCGCATTCAAAACACTTCTGACCGACCGGCGTATCCACGGCACATTCAGTACAAATAGGGCGTCCACACGAGGCGCAGCCGAGGAGGGTCTGGCGGTCGGGGTGTCGGTAGCACACGGTTTCGGTTTCCATGGGCAAACACGCTAATCGAACGCGGAACATGAGCGATCCCGGCCTGCACCGGTGCGGCTACAGTTGATTGCCGGCCACACCAAGGGAGAAACCCAATGAATGATGAACTGTTCATCCTCGCTTTCGACCACCGGGGAAGCTTCAAATCCAAGATGTTCGGGATCAGCGGCCGGGACGAAACCTCAGAAGAGACGGCTGCCCTCCAGGATGCCAAACGCCTGGTCTATGAAGGAGCTCTCAAGGCCATCGATGATGGCCTGTCGCCGGACCTCGTCGGCGTTCTCGTCGATGGAGAGATGGGCGCAGACGTAGCCCGCGACGCCAAAGAACGCGGAATCAAGTTGGCGATGCCGGTCGAGGCCTCGGGACAACCCCTCTTCGACTTCGAGTATGGGGATGAGTTCGGCGATCACATCACCGCGTTCGACCCCAACTTCTCAAAGGTGCTGGTGCGCTGGAATCCCGATGATGATCCGGAAGACAATCGGGTGCAGGGCGAGCGGCTGAAGCGCCTTGGTGACTGGCTACGGGACAACGGTCGAACGTATCTCTTCGAACTGCTGGTACCGGCCACCTCGCAGCAACTCACTCTCGTCGAGTCGGGAGCCGACTACGACACCGAAATCCGTCCGTATCTCACCCTCCAGGCGATTCGACAGATCCTCGATGCCGGCGTTGAGCCGGATATCTGGAAGATCGAAGGCCTGGACAGGCGCCGCAGTTGCGAGCTGCTGTCCGGTCTCGTCCGATCGGACGAGCGCGACGACGTGATCGCGGTTGTCCTGGGCCGGGGCGCCGACGACGCCAAGGTCGACCACTGGCTGCGGATGGGATCGGGGGTCAACGGATATGCCGGCTTCGCCATCGGTCGATCGATCTGGTGGGGAGGGGTCGAGGGATTCAAGAACGGCACGATGAGCCGCGCCGATGCGGTCGCCTCCATCTCCGCCAACTACCGTCGATTCATCGACGTCTACCAGGGCAGCTGAGGGAGACCGCATGCGAATCGGAATTCTGACCGGCGGCGGTGACGTCCCCGGCCTCAACCCTTGCATCAAAGCCGTTGTGAACCGCGTTGCCGACCACGGCCACGAGGTGATCGGCGTGCGGCGCGGGTGGGGAGGCATTCTCGGTCACAATCCCGAAGACCCCGAATCAGCCTCCCGGCACTTCCAATCGCTGACACCGGACGTCGTCCGGACGATCGATCGCACCGGCGGCACCATGCTGCACACATCCAGGACGAACCCTCAGAAGGTCATCACCGAGAACGTGCCGGACTTCCTCGCCGATCAACTCGAGGGAGAAGGTCCCCACGACTTCACCGACCACACATTGAGGGTGCTCGAAGATCAGAAGATCGATGTGCTCATCCCTATCGGCGGTGACGACACCCTTTCTTTCGGTCAGCGCCTCCACGAGGAGGGGGTTCCGGTCATCGCCATCCCCAAAACGATGGACAACGACGTCCACGGCACCGAATACTGCATCGGGTTCTCAACGGCCATCACGCGGGGCGTCCAGTTCATAACGAATCTGCGCACGGCGACCGGGTCACACGAGCGGATCGCAGTCGTGGAACTCTTCGGACGCAACAGCGGCGAGACCTCACTCGTTACCGCCTATCTCTCGGGCGTCGATCGGGCGCTCATCTGTGAGGTTCCATTCGATATCGACAAGCTGTCCACCTTCCTCATGGAGGATCGGACCAAGAACCCGAGCAATTACGCGATTCTGACGATCTCAGAGGGAGCACAGTTGATCGGAGGGGAGATCA
>JAUVQS010000052.1 GCA_030598025.1 Acidimicrobiia bacterium
GGGGGGATCGGGGCCTATCGGCCGCGACCCCCGCGCGAAAACAAGAGCGCGCAGAGCAGATCGAACCCCTAGAAATTTGGACGGGCATGGCTCAGGGTGGAGCCATGCTTTCCGACCATGATCTCAGGGTGCTCGTCGCCCGCCAGTATGGCCTTCTCAGCCGACGCCAAGCACACGATCTTGGCGTCAACTATGGCCGGCTTCACCACCGAGTATCGAGGGGGGACTGGAGAGCGATCTCGCCAGAGGTACTGGAGCTCGTGGGATCGCCTGACTCCACCGAGAAGCAGGCCATGGCTGCGGTATTGGACAGCCCACCTGGAGCGGTCCTATCACACAGTTCGGCGGCCGCCTACTGGCGAATCCCTGGCTTTCGGATCGCGGAGCCCGTCCCACGTTACCGTGCCGCGACAGGGCATCGAGCGGCGTCGCCGACTGGCTGTCGTGCACTATCAGAAGGACTTCCCTCTGGATCAGGTGATTTGGCTGGGGGGAATCCCATCAACATCACCAGCACTCACGATGTTTCATCTGGCCGGATCGGTGCATCCGGCAAAGGTTGAGCGAGCGCTCGACAACGCATGGGCGATGAATCTTCTCAACGGGCCGGCGCTCGAAGCATTGCTGGCTCGGCTGGCGGCCCGCGGTCGAAACGGCATCCGTTTGATGCGCGAGCTGATTGGGGCCCGCGCCGGTGACTTTGTTCCTCCGGAGAGTGGAAACGAAGCCAGGTTCAACACTCTGCTGACCGAAGCCGGAATACCTCTTCCCCGCCGGCAGGTTGTGATTGGCGACGACAACGTTGTCGGCCGTGTCGACTTCCTTTATGAAGAGATCGGTGGTGTGGTGGAGGTCCTGAGCCGTCGATATCACAGTTCCAAGCTTGATCGAGAGTCAGATGACGACCGATTCAAAGCGCTTCGTCGGATGGGCCTGAGCGTACTGACCATCTGGGACGATGAACTCTGGCAACGACCTCACGAGGTTGTGGCCAAGACTCGACAGTTCTTGCACGAGTTGGGCCACCCTGATCTGTTGCGCGAAAACGGGGCTTTCTTTGAAGGGCTAGCTCAGGGCCATCTTTTTCAGGACTGTGTGGAGGATTCCGCCGTTGCGGTAGTAATCCACCTCGACCGGGGCGTCGATGCGGCACGTTGCCGTGAACTCGATCACCGTGCCGTCGGTCTTCGTCGCCTTGACCGGCACTCCCTGACGAGGCTGCAGCGAGTCGTCGACCACAATGTCGAACGTCTCTGTCCCGTCGAGGCCCAGCGAGTCCGCGTCGGAACCCTCCGGGAACTCCAAAGGCAGCACCCCCATGCCGATCAGGTTCGAGCGGTGAATCCGCTCGAAGGACGTCGCGATCACGGCCCTGGCGCCCAGCAGGAACGTCCCCTTGGCAGCCCAGTCGCGCGACGATCCCATGCCGTAGTCGCCGCCGCCCAACACCACCAAAGGCACGCCGGCCTTCCTGTAGTTGAGGCTTGCCTCGTAGATACTCTTGACCTCTCCATCCGTGAAGTCGGTCGTCCAACCGCCCTCTGTTCCCGGCGCCAACTGGTTGCGAATACGGATGTTGGCGAACGTTCCCCGGGTCATGACACGATCGTTGCCGCGCCGGGACCCAAACGAGTTGTACATGGCCGTGGCCACGCCGCTCTCCGTCAGGTACCGACCGGCCGGCGAGTCGGAGGCAATAGATCCAGCTGGACTGATGTGGTCGGTCGTTACCGAATCACCGAGCTTCGCCAGCACTCGGGCGCCCGCGATGGGCACGATCGTTCCGGGCTCGGTGGTCAGCCCCTCGAAGAACGGCGGTTCCTGCACGTAGGTCGAGGTGGCGTCCCACGAGTAGAGCGCACCGCCCGAAGTGTCGATGGCCTGCCACGCTTCCGGACCCTCGAACACGTTTGCGTACTGGGTTCTGAACTGTCTCTCGGTGACGTTGGCCGCCACGATCTCGTCTATTTCGGTCTGGGTCGGCCAGATATCACGAAGGAATACGTCGTTACCGTCGCGATCCTGACCGATCGGATTGGTGGTGAGATCGATATCGACGGTTCCGGCCAGCGCATATGCGACGACCAGCGGAGGTGAGGCCAGGTAGTTGGCCTGCACATCGGGATTGATCCGGCCTTCGAAGTTGCGGTTGCCGGACAACACCGAGGCGGCCACCAGGTCTGCCTCGTTGATACCGGCCGAGATCTCGTCGGGCAGCGGTCCCGAGTTACCGATACACGTCGTGCAGCCGTATCCAACTGTGTAGAACCCGGTCGCTTCGAGATCCTCGATCAAACCCGATTGAGTCAGATATTCGGTGACAACTGTGGACCCCGGCGCAAGTGATGTCTTGACCCACGGCTTACGTGTCAATCCCTTCTCCCGAGCCTTCCGTGCCACGAGACCGGCGCCCACCATCACATCGGGGTTTGAGGTGTTGGTGCACGACGTGATCGCCGCGACCACGACATCACCGTGGTGCATATCGAAGCTCTGACCTTCGGACTCGACAGCCACGGATGCACCGTCACCTGCCTTGCCGAACGTGACCCCCATGTCGGAGTGCCATTGCGACTTCATGTCCGACAGCAAAATGCGGTCCTGCGGACGCTTCGGCCCGGCCAGGGCGGGCTCAACCGTTCCCATATCGAGGGTGAGGTTCGACGAGTACACGATCTCGCGATCCTCCTCACGCCAGAGCCCTTGCTCCCGGTAATACTGCTCCACTGTCGCGACGAGATCCTCGTCCCTGCCGGTCAATCTCAGGTAACGAGTGGTCTGCTCGTCGACCGGGAAGAATCCCATCGTGGCTCCGTATTCGGGAGCCATATTGGCGATCGTGGCCCGATTGGCCAGCGGCATATCGGCGAGGCCTGATCCGTAGAACTCAACGAACTTGCCGACCACACCATGTGCGCGCAGCATCTGAGTGACCTTGAGAACCAGATCCGTTGCGGTCGCTCCGTCGGCGAGTGTCCCGGTTAGCTCGAATCCGACCACCTCAGGGAGAAGCATGTAGATCGGTTGCCCGACCATGACGGCTTCCGCCTCAATTCCGCCGACGCCCCAGCCGACCACGCCGAGGCCGTTGATCATCGTTGTATGGCTGTCGGTGCCCACCAGGCTGTCCGGATACAAATCGGACCCGTTGTCCCATACCACCCTCGCTAGATACTCGAGGTTGACCTGGTGCACGATACCGGTGGCAGGAGGTACGACCCGGAAGTTGTCGAAGGCGGATTGACCCCACTTGAGGAACTCGTACCGTTCGCGGTTTCTCTCGAACTCTTTCTCAGCGTTGATCTGTAGCGCCATACCCGAGTTGAATGCGTCGACCTGCACCGAGTGGTCGATCACCAGATCGCAAGGGACGAGTGGGTTGACCTGCTGGGCGGACGATTCGTCGCCGGTCATCCTGACGACGGCCGATCGCATGGCAGCCAGGTCGACGACGGCGGGAACTCCTGTGAAATCCTGGAGGACAACGCGGCCGGGAGAGAATGCGATCTCCGTTTCGCCGACCTTCGTCGCATCGTAGGAGGCGATCGCTTTGATGTCTTCGTCGGTACCCGCAAGGCCGTCGAAGTTGCGCAACGCTGCTTCGAGAAGCACCTTGATGGAGTAGGGGAGCGCTTCGACGTCGCCGATGGACTTGAGCGCGTCGAGGCGGTAGATGGCTCGTTCGCCGAGAGGCGTCGACAATGTCGAGCGGGCGCTGAACGGATCGGACATGGTCACCTCGGTCGTTGTTGTGAGGGGGCCATTCTACGGGGCGCCTTCGGCGTCGCTATACGGCGTCCGCTTTCCGCGGTCCGCCCGGATCCCGAAGCGAACTGCGAATTGCGTGTGATCGGCCGAGCCGATCACACCTGGGCTACGCAGTCCTCCGTCATGCCGGGGTGTGAGACCACCCGGACCGGTCGCCAGTCGGAAGAGAGTCCCTTCATCAATCCCGACACGATGCCGCGATCGAGTGAGCACACCACCTCAGGGTGTCTGATGGCCGTGTCGGCGAACGGGCAATGGCTGGTGAGAAGTCTCCTGGTATCGGCATCGGAATCGGTGGCGAAACCCATACCCGTCATCGCCAGCGCTACGGCATTCACCGCCGTGTCGAAGCCAGACTCGGACGGCGCACCAATCTCGGAAGCCACCTCTGCGCCGTACTCGCGGCCGATGTCGGCCGCTATGTCGGCGAGGTTGCCGGGATCAATCCGTTCGATGACCCGGACCAGCAACTCGGACAACAAGTCGTAGCGCCTTGCCGGAAAATGGAGATCGATCTCCTTGGCCGTGGCGGTGTAGCACTTGGCCGGCCGGCCTGCACCCGGGCCACTTTTGCCGTCCGGTCGGCGTCTGGTCACTTCCAGGTAGCCGTCTTCGGCCAGGCGGTCGAGGTGGTGGCGGGCCACATTCGGGTGGATCGAGAACAGGTCGGCGATCTGGGAGGCAGTAGCGGGCTCCGGCGCTTCGCGCACGGTGATGTAGATACCGCGACGGGTCGGATCGCCCAGCGACGAGGTGAGGTCGCCGATCGATTGGGAGAGTGCTTGTGTGTCCATTGGGTCCGGATTCGTTCGCCTGGCGGCTCACTATAGTTTCGTCAGCTTTCTAAACACTACGTCGTTAGGGAATTCTCATGGCCGAACAAGACGCCCTGCAATCTGCCGTAGGCGCGGTGGAGGATCCGCTGCTGCACCGCACTCTCGATTCGCTCGGGATGGTTCGGGAGGTGGTTGTCGGTCGCCTGGGGAAGGCCCGGATTGAGATTGCTCTCACTGTGCCCAACCATCCTTTCCAGGATCAGCTCGTCGAGCAGATCACGCGCGCCGCTGAACTCGCCGGGGCGAAGACTGTGGTCGTGGATTTCACGCTGATGACCGACGATGAGCGAACCAGTCTGATGGAGCAACTCCGACCCAACCGCGACATGGTGGGCGGGCCCGGTTCCAAGACGCGCATCATTGGCGTGTCTTCGGGCAAAGGCGGTGTCGGCAAATCGTCCGTCACCAGCAACCTCGCCGTAGCCCTGACGAGAATGGGCCACTCCGTTGGCGTGATCGATGCCGACGTTTGGGGCTTCTCCGTGCCGAAGATGATGGGTGCCGATTACCCGCCGATCGTTATCGACGAATCGATGATCGCCCCTGAAACCTACGGCGTGAAGGTGATGTCGATGGACTACTTCGTCGCGGACGATCAGGCCGTCATCTGGCGCGGACCGATGCTCCACAAAGCCATGGAGCAGTTCCTCGTGGACGTGTTCTGGGATGATCCTGATTTTCTGCTCATCGACATGCCACCGGGGACGGGCGACATCGCCATCTCCCTCTCGCAGTTCCTGCCCCGAGCGCAGGCACTGGTGGTGACTACCCCGCAACCGGCCGCCCAACGCGTTGCGAAGCGAGCCGCCCTGATGGCCGAGAAGGTCAATCAGGAGGTGCTCGGCGTGATCGAGAACATGTCATGGTTCACGGGAGACGACGGCAAGCGCTATCAGTTGTTCGGCGAAGGAGGCGGTGCGGCTCTTGCCGCCGAGATCGGGGTAGATTTGCTGGGGCAGATCCCGCTCGTCCCGGCGATGCGAGAAGGCGCCGACGAAGGCCGCCCGGTGGTCGTTGCCGACCCGGGGGGAGAAGCCGATCTCGCGTTTCAGCAACTCGCTGAGGCAGTCGTCGCCCGCAAGCCGCGGATCAGGACTCATCCCGAGCTGGTGATCAAGTAACAAAGAGGAGGTTCTTGGTTCTAGGTTCCAAGTAGTGAGCCCGAGACCCAGAACCCAGAACACAGAACCTGGGGCCTCCTGAGCGGGTTAGCCTCCGGCGGATGGACATTCGATCTATCAACCGTGATGAGTTCCGCGACTATGCCGCCGTGTGGGAGCGCACGTTCAACTTCGACGGCAAGGACGATGAACTCGAGTTCGAGGCCGATGTTCACGAACTCGATCGCAGCATTGTGGCCGTCGAGAACGGCAGCTTCGTTGGTACCGGCGGGTCGTTCAGTTTCGACATGACGGTTCCAGGTGGATCGGTCGCCGCCGCCGGTCTCACCGCAGTTGCCGTCCTCCCGACGCATCGCCGGCGGGGCGTCCTCACCTCGATGATGCGGTATCACTTCGACGATGTGCGAAATCGCGAGGAGCCCGTCGCAGTGCTGCGGGCATCAGAGAGCGTGATATACAGCCGATTCGGATATGGCGTGGCCACCTTCGACTCGAGCTGGAAGATCGGCCGGCGCGACGCCGCTCTTGTGCCGGAGCCTGAGGGTGGTGGCGCCATCTCGCTGATCGATGTGGAAGAAGCTCGAGTGGTGCTGCCGCAGATATATGCAGGTGCGGCTCCTTCGACGCCGGGGTTCCTGTCGAGGAATGAAGACGTCTGGAAGCACAGCTTGCTGGATCTCGAATCATGGCGGGGCAAGTTCACTGCTAATCGCTTCGCGGTCTACGAGGAGGACGGGACGGCGCTTGGGTACCTCCGCTATCGCGTCAAAGACACCTGGGAGGAGAGCCTGCCGAAGAACGAAGTGCTGGCTGCCGAGCTCATCGCCCTCGAACCGGCAGCCGAGGCGGCCCTGTGGCGCTTCATCTTCTCGACGGATCTGGTCGATGTGATCCGCACGCAGAACCGTCCGACCCATGAACTTCTCGACATCTTGTTGGCCGACCCGCGGCGATTGGAGCGGCGCCGGGTCGACGGACTGTGGGCCAGGTTGGTTGATGTGCCGGCGGCGTTGGCTGCCAGACGCTATCGCACCCCCGGCCGTTTGGTCATCGAGGTGGTCGATCAATTCCTTCCCGACAGTGGTGGCCGATTCTTACTCGAAGGAAGCCCCGACGGGGCCGAGTGCCGGCGCACAACCGACGAACCCGACCTGGTGGTGGACGCCGATGCTCTCGGTGCCTGTTACCTCGGCGGCAGCAGCTTCGCAATGTTCCACGCGGTCGGGCGTGTGGTGGGTTCTGAGCAGGCTGTGCGACTCGTCGACACTATGTTCTCATGGCACGTTGAGCCCTGGTGCCCGCACTACTTCTAGCTACGGGGTCTTCAGCTTTCGGGCCTTCTCGATCGGCAATCGTACGGTGAAAGTGCTCAGGCCGTCCTGGTAGTCGTAGACCAACTCTCCGTTCATGAGTTCGGCCAACTGTCGTGAGACGGTGAGACCGAGTCCGACAGACGCCGGCTGAGTGGGGTCGTTGTGGGCGCGGAAGTAGGGATCGAAGATGCGGGCTCGATCGCTCTCGGCGATTCCGGCACCGTCATCCGAGACGGCAACCACCGCCTTGTCGTCACCGGTGAGGGTGTGAACTCGCACGTTCGGTCCGCCGTAGCGCAGTGCGTTGGTTACGAGGTTGCGGATGATCTGTCGGAATCGTCCGGGATCTGCCCAGGCATCAACCGGTCCCACGTCCAGATCCACGCGTTCGGCGAGTTCTTGCGGCAGCATCCTGATCGCCGACTCGACCTCGTCCGACACGCTGATCAGGGAGGGGTTGATGGTGATCGATCCGATGTCGGCCCGTGCTGCTACCAGTAGATCCTGCACTATGGAGGAGACTTCGGTTCCCTGGTCGGCAATGAGTTTGATCAACTCTTGGATTTCGTCTTCTTCAAACGTCTTCCAATGATCTCGCAACTCCTGTGCAATTCCAACAACGGCGGTCAATGGTGTTCTCAGTTCGTGGCTCACCGAAGCAACGAACTCATCCTTCGTCCGCACGAGGTCTTCCAACTGCCTGGTGGCTTCAACTTGTCCCGAAACGTCCCTGAGCACGGCTGAGAAGCGGGCCACCGAACCGTCGGGGGCGTGGTGGGTAATGCCGACCGCCGACACCGGCATGGTCGATCCGTCTGGTGCCTGGAGTTCGATTTCACCGGTCCAAACTTGTCCCTCGCGGAGCTTTGGGATGACGTCTCCGATGAGGAGCCGCATCGTGTCACGATCGAGAGCTTGTGAAACGTGCAGATAGGGCGGCGACTGGTCTTCGCCGATTGAGAAGTAGCTGCGGGCTGCCGAGTTGGCGTAGGTGATCCAGCCACTCGGGTCGAGGACGACGACGATGTCGGGGGTTGCTTCGATGATGCGCGTCAGCCGCCGCTGTGCTTGTTCGGCGAGTTTCTGAGCGGTGACATCGATGATGGCGCCTTCGTAGTAGAGCACGGCCCCATCGGTTGCCGTGACGGTTCTAGCGCTGTCCTGACCCCAGAAGGTGCTCCCGTCCTTTTTGCGCAGTTGCGCTTCGAAGGCGATGACCGTGGCGTCCCTGTCGATTGCGTCGATCCATCGCGATCGGGCCGTTGGGTCCACATAGACATCGTGCGAAGCCAAGGCGAGCAGGTCGCTCGCTTCGTCGAAGCCCATCAGCTCAATGAGTGCGGGGTTGAGGGCGAGGATTACCCCGTCGGGTGTGCTCCGGTACATGGCCACCGGGATTCGTTCGAATAGTTAGCGATACCGTTGCTCGCTTGATCGCAGAAGCTCCTGGGCGGCGATCGATTCGGTGACGTCTCTGATGACCATCTGAATTGCCGGAGAGCCTTCTAGTTCTGTGGGGATGCCTACGGCTTCGGCGACTAGCTCCGAACCGTCGATTCGATTGAGCCGGATCCGGGCAAGATCCGAGGTCTCGCCGGTTGCCACCAGATGCATTCGGTCGATCTCACCCGGTCTGTCGGTGGGCGCCACGTGATCGAGGTATGGCACGTTGAGTGCGGCCGTCGGGTCGTCGTAGCCGAGCAGCATCGCAGCCGCTTCGTTCACGAATCTGAGGATGCCACGCTGATGAATGAGGATGGCGTCGGGCGAGGCTTCAACGAGAGTCCGGTAGCGGAGCGCCGAGTCCTCCAGCTGCGTTCTCGAGTGCTCGAGTAGGCGGCCGACGCTCAGAAACAGCGCAGCGGCGGCGATGGCCAGGGCCATGAGCCCCAACGCCGAGGTGGTCACCTCGGCTGTTGAAGTCTGATCAGTGGCCCAATACATGGGAAGAGTTGAATCGGACCCCGCGATATGTAGCGGAATCCGGGCAGCAATCATGACCTCACCCACGACGATTGTGAAGGCAGCCATCCGGAGTGGAAGGACGAATGCCGTGACCGCGACCACTATCACGGGGATCAGGTCGATCACCGTTCCCGGGCCGATGATCCACCACAGCGCTAGTGCTACGACGTGATCAGTCACCAATCCGGCGATGAGTCGGAAGCGGGAATCCCGGAAGCCGGCCCCGGCGAGGAGTCCGACCACTGCCAAGATTGCCGAGATCGTCCAGACGCTATCCCTGAGTCCTATCGCGCCGATGGCGGCAAAAGCGAAGGCGGTCCCATAGCCGAGCCTGCGTAGCCGGGAAAGGCCGGCTACGAGGCGCTCGAAGTCCGGTGGACTCCCTGGAAGTGTCCGCCTGCGCATCTCTTTGAGAATCGGCACCCA
>JAUVQS010000069.1 GCA_030598025.1 Acidimicrobiia bacterium
ATCGCCCCCATCTCTGCCCGCTGCGTCTGAATGAACCCTCGATGCACCGCGTCACCATGGCCCGGTACAACCGTCGCCATCGGTATCTCGAGCAGGGTGTCGAGAGTCTCCGGCCAATCAAGCGGAAACGAGTCCGTGAATGAGGGTGGAGCGCCCTCCTCGATCAGATCGCCGGCAAACACCGCTCCCGAATCGGGAACATGGACCACAACGTCGCTGTCTGTATGTCCCAGACCTAGATATCTGAACTCCACGATCCGGCCGCCAAGATCGAGAGCAAGCCTTGTGCCGAAAGTGTGATCGGGATGAGTGATAACGACCTCTTCCACAACGGCGTGATGGTCTTTCGCCGTCGACTCCAGAACATGGCGCCGGGCCGACTCTCCCTCCTCCACAAGTGAAGCGCGGCAACGCTCATGTCCCCACAGTTGGGCAGCCGGGAACAGTGCGTTTCCCCAGCAATGATCCCAGTGGTAGTGGGTGTTGAGAACCCAGCGCGGCGGAAGGTCGGTGAGGGTTCGGAGATCGTCGAGCAATTGCTGCGCCTGCCGGTGGGAAGCGCGGGTATCCACAACGAGTACCCCTTCGCCGCCTATCACGACCCCTACATTCAGATCGAGCGACTCATACCGCCGTCGGTACACGCCTTCTGCGATCTCTTGCCACATGCTCGTCCCCTTCTTGGCAGGCGGAGGTGGAATCTTGCATCGGTCGACTTGCCCAGTACCTTGAGGATTGCGGTCGGTTATCGTCGCTGCTCGATCGCCACCAAGACGCCGGCCGCTACTACAAGGACCACTCCCAGGGTGGCAAACAGATCGGGTGTTTCCTGGAGGAACAGGGTGGCCCAAACCACAGCTGAAGCCGGCTCGAAGTACATGATCACGCCGACCGTAGTCACCGGGAGTCGAGAGACCGACATCCAGTAGAGCACCCCGGTGAAGCCGGTGAGGATGACTCCCAGGATCAGGAGCGGCCAGAGATGGTCGATGGCCGAAGGGTTGCCGCCCGCCTCCCACGGTACGGTGAACAAGGCCCCGACCGCCCATGGGGTCATTACGAGAGCGGCAGTGGTGTGTTCGTACGCGGCCAACCGCAGTCCACCGAGTCGTTGCGCGGCGGGTTTACCGATCAGAATCAGAGCAGCCAGAGTGGCGGCGGCGATCAATCCGGCGACGGTCCCGGTGACCGTGGCACCGGCGCCGGGCCGGGCCACCAGGACAACTCCAACAAGTGACATGGCGACCGCCAGCCAGGTCTTGGCGTCACTGTGTTCACCGAGGATTCGGGGGGCGAACGCAGCAAGCAGCACAGGTGCGAGATAGACCAACACCAGTGCAATGGCAACGGTTGTGGTCTTGAGCGCCCAGAAGAACGCGGCCCAGTGGGCGGCCAGGATCACGCCAAGTGCGGCAACTCTCGCCATTTCCTCTTTGGGAAGGTGGTTCTGGCCGCGGATGAACACCCACCCGAGAACTGGAAGCGCTCCGAGCCAGAGTCTGGCTGCCACCAGTTGCTCCGCCGGGAGGTCCACGTTTCTCACGATCAGAGGAATCGTTCCCCAACTTGCCGAGACCGCGGCGAGAACAGCTGTTGCGATCCATCGTCTGGGCATCACGGCAGCCTACTGAGCATTGCACCGAATTCTCCTCAAGGTTCACCGCGATTCTGCCGAAGGGGTGGGTACAACGTCCTCACCGGATACGCACTGCCGAGCACATACGGAGATCCCCTTCCTCCGACTCTTCCCGAACGGCGGCCGGCGAGAACGACATTGAGACCCCCTCCAGTAGGGGGTCTCAATGTCGTTGGAACTCCTGGGAAAGCCTGCCGTCGTCCCTGGGTGCCGAACGCCACGGCCAATGGCCAGTAGCCGGTGCAGCACGATGAGCCTTGCCGAACGAATCCCCCTCGAAACGCTATGGGCCTACGTCTCGGCCGACGTCGGCGAATAGCGTGTAGCGCGGGAGGAAGGTCATGTCGACCTTGCCGGTGGCACCCGCCCGGTGTTTGGCGACGTTCACCTCGGCGAGGCCCTTCGATTCGGGGTCGTCCGGGTAGTAATACTCGTGCCGGTAGATGAAGAGAACGATGTCAGCATCTTGCTCTATCGCGCCCGATTCGCGTAGGTCACCCAGGCGCGGGCGCTTGTCTTCGCGAGTTTCCAAACCTCTGTTGAGCTGCGAAACGGCGATGATCGGGATGTCGAGTTCGCGGGCCAGATTCTTGAGGTTTCGGCTGATCTCGGCGATCTCTTGCTGACGATTCTCGCGGTTGCGGCCCTGCATCAGTTGGATGTAGTCGACGACGATGAGCGACAACCCGTGCTGACGCTTCAGGCGGCGTGACTTCGCTCGTATGTCGGTCACAGTGACGGAGGCGCTGTCATCGATGTACACGGGGGCCGGATACATCTTCGAAGCAGCGTTGACAACCCGCTGCCACCCACGAGCATCGAGTTGGCCGGTCCGCAACGCCATCGAGTCAACGCGGCCGACGGAGCACAACATCCTTTGGATGATCTCTTCCTTGCTCATCTCCATCGAAAAGACGGCCACAGTCCCGCCATCCATTGCAATGTTCGAGGCAACGTTGAGAGCCAGCGTGCTCTTACCCATCGATGGCCTGGCCGCCACGATCAAGAGGTTCGCCGGGTGTAGTCCGGCCAGCATCGCGTCGAGATCGCGATATCCGGTGGCGAGACCGGTGATCTCGTTTCCGGATGCCTCGAGTTCCTCGATGACCTCGAGCGTTGACTGCAACATTGGGGCGATCGGCAAAAGTCCGTCACCAACCCGGCGCTCGGCGACGCCAAGCACGGTTTGCTCAGCGCTGTCGAGGACGTCAATGATCTCCTCATCGGTCTGCAGCGCAAGGTCGGTCACGCGGGTCCCGGCCCGCAGCAGATTGCGTCGCATCGAGTGCTCCTCGACGATGTCTGCGTAGTAGTCGACATTCGAGGCAGTCGGTACTCGTTCCATCAGTTCGGTGAGGTAGACCACACCACCAACGCGGTCGAGTTCCTCGCTGCGCCGCAGCGAGTCGGACACGGTCACCACGTCAATCGGCTGGTTGCCGTTGTAAAGCAGGGAAATCGACTCGAATATGGCTTGATGAGCCGGGACGTAGAAGTCCTCGGAGACGAGTTTGTCCATCACCGCGTTCGCGGCGTCGGCGGAGAGCATCACCGCCCCAAGGACCGATTCCTCGGCCTCGAGGTTGTGAGGAGGCACGCGACCTGAACTGCCCCTTGCTTCGGGGCGAGCCGTCGAGCGGCCCATCTCAGGTCGGGCCTCAGTCGCCATCAGGCTGGGATGATGTCCAGCGAGAGCGGAAACTCGACGTCGGCGTGCAACCTGATCGTCGCCTCGTGGAGCCCAATGCTCTTGATCGGTTCGGCGAGCCGAACCGTCTTGCGGTCAAGTGCAATGCCGGTGAACTTCTCAACGCCTTCGACTACATCCGCGACGCCGATCGAACCGAAGAGTTTGCCTTCATCGCCGGATTGGGCGGCAATCACTACCCGACTGCCGACGAGTTGCGAGGCAATGGCCTCAGCCTCTTCACGCGAACGCCGCTGGGTCTCCTCACGAGCCTTACGAGCGTCCGATGCATTCTTGAGGGCGCCTTCGCTGGCCTTCACCGCCATATGTTTCGGGAGTAGGAAGTTGCGGGCATATCCGTCGGATACCTCGACCACCTCGCCGGCTGTGCCGACCCCAGTCACATCCTTGATGAGAATGAGCTTGGTCATCGGGCGACGTAGGGCATGAGGGCCATCTCACGAGCATTCTTGATGGCTATGGCGACTTCGCGCTGGTGCTGGGTGCAGTTACCGGTGACTCGACGCGAGCGGATCTTGGACCGATCCGACATGTACTTGCGAAGAATCGCTACATCTTTGTAGTCGATGTACTCGATCTTCTCCTTGCAGAAGTAACAGACCTTCTTCTTGAACCGCCGCCCGTTCTCGGGCCGACGCTTTCTACGTTTTTGGGGGCGTGCCATATTCAACTTCTCCTAGAACGGCGCCTCATCGGGGCCGTATGTCTCGCGGGCGACTGGTGCAGCGGGGACGGACGAAGAAGCGTTGCCGCCCCAATCGCCTCCGCTTTGACGCTGCGTCTTCGTTACCGTGGCGGTTGCCCACCGAAGGCTCGGGCCCATCTCGTCGATTGAGATCTCAACGACGGATCGCTTGTCACCGTCTTGCGTCTCCCAGGTTCTTTGCTCGAGACGGCCGGTGATGATCACCCGCATCCCTTTCTGCAGGGATTCGGCTGCGTTCTCAGCGGCCTCGCGCCAGAGCGTTCCACCCAGGAAGCTGGTCTTTTCTTGCCATTCGCCGGCTTGATCACGCCAACTCTTGTTAACGGCCACTCGGATGTTGGCCATCGCCACTCCGGAGCCCGTGAACCGGAGTTCAGGATCTTCAACGAGATTGCCGATCACCGTTACGGTATTTGTCGCCATTGTTCTTCTCTCCTTGGGATGGACACCCTCACTATGAACGGAGGGTGTGACAAAACCCGGTGCTAGCTCTTGTCCCGACGGACGACTTTGTGACGGACGACTGCATCCGACAAAGCGAGAGCTCGATCGAGATCCTCCAAAACGGTGGATGGGTCGTCCAATGCGAACTGGACCACTGAGTAGTAGCCCTCGCGTACATGCTTTATCTCGTAAGCAAAGCGACGCTTGCCCCAGAAATCGGTATCCGTGATCTCGGCACCGCGTGCTTTCAGCAGGGCCTCGATCTCCGCCACCTTCGACCTGACGTCGTCCTCGACGATCTCAGGCCGATGAATGGTCATCACCTCGTAATTCCTCATTTGTTCTCCTCCTCTGGACATCCACCGGAGTGGAAGGCCCCGCCGATCTGACGGAGCTGGATGGACGCGTGGCTTCGCGAAGCCGCGCGGGGAAGTGCCGTGAGTGTAGCCAGGGCATGCCGGTCGCGGAAGTTGGGTTCAAAGTGACTTTTCCCGCCCTCGGGACGCGATTCGCATCCCGAGCCGAGTTCCGAAGGAACTCGAACCCGCCGGCTTCTGCCGGCGGGCGAGCCGCGCCCTACAGCAGAACTGTCTCTCCCTGGCCGGGCATGAGGATGTTGCCACTCAGACGCTCCACCACAACATCCCGGAAGCTATCCATCGCTTCGGGGTCGCCGTGCACAGCGATCACCTGCTCCGGCGGAGCCTCCGCCGAGGCCAGCCAGTCGACCAACTCCGATCGGTCGGCGTGGACCGAGAACGCCGGAACTGAGGCGATCTCAGCCTTCACCGACCAGAACTCTCCGTGGATCTTGATGCTTTCCTCACCGTTGAGAAGCCTGCGACCCCTGGTTCCCGCCGCTTGATATCCCACCAGAACCACCGTCGATTTCGGATCCGGTAGGACGCGCTTGAGGTGGTGTACGACACGGCCCCCGGTCGCCATCCCGGATGCCGAGATCACAACATAGGGTGGCGTGGCGTGATTGATGGCCTTGGATTCCTCCACAGACTCAGTGATTCTCAGATCACCAGGATTGAAGACCCCGGGATGCCCGACGATCGAGTCACGGATCTCGTGCTCACCATCCGCCACCGCCCGCAAATAGAAACCGAGCGCCGAACGTGCCATCGGTGAGTCGAGGAAGACCGGCATCCGGGGGATGGCTCCAGCATCAGTCAGTTTGCGCAGTGCGACCAGGATCACCTCGGTGCGATCAACTGCAAAGGCCGGAATCACGACCGCCCCGCCTCTGTCCGCGGTCCGGCGAATCACCTCGCCCAGTTCGGCGGTTCCGTCCTCCTCGAGGTGTTCGGTGTCTCCGTAGGTTGACTCCATGATGATGGTGCCGGCCGACGGCGGCGGATCCGGCGGGTCAAGCACCGGGTGGCCCGGGCGACCCAGATCGCCCGAGACGAGCAGAGGCCGGGTTCCGTCGTCAAACTCCAACAGGATCGAGGCCGAACCCAGAATGTGACCCGCTCTGGTGAGCCGCAGTTTGATTCCATCTGCAATGCGGGTCGGTCGATCCCACGGTGCCATCCGAAACAGCGCCGAAGCGACGATGGCATCATGCTCTGTGTAGAGAGGCAAGGCCGGAGTGTGCTTCGAGTAGCCCTTCCGGTTGGCGCGTTCTGCGTCGTGCTCCTGTATTCGACCCGAGTCCGCCATCACCACTCCGGCCAGACGGCCGGTCGATTCACTGGCCCAAACGCTGCCACTGAAGCCCTTGCGAACCAGTGCCGGTAGATACCCGACGTGATCGAGGTGGGCGTGCGAGATAACGACGGCGTCAATCGTCGCCGGGTCGACGGGGAACTCCTCCCAGTTCATCTCACGCAGCCTCTTGTGACCCTGAAACATGCCGCAATCGATCAAAACGCGAGCCTTGGGAGTCTCGATGAGAAACTTTGATCCGGTAACCGTGCGGGCCGCTCCAAGAAACCGGACCAGTGGGCGAGGAGGATGATCTGTCATGGGGAAACGATAAAGCGCCGCAGACCGATCTCGCGGTACCGGCCGGAAGCAGGCATCAGGTCGGCGAAGAAATCAACGCCCGGCGCGCTGCTCCTCGCGAGCCCGGCGCACCCGCTCACCGAGGCCGAATCTCGTGTTGGCTCGGAGATCGACCACCACGCCAACCGAGTTGGCGAAGGCCGCCGGGTCGTCGCTGACGAACGTCCAACTCTCCCCGTTCGGCGAGAAGGCGAACTCCCGGGTTGATATGCGCTCGAAGATCGTCTTCTCGAGTTTCCAGGCGCCGATCCACCGTCCCGGTGAACCCACGATCGTGCATTTGCCGTCGGAAACCCGGATGACAACAGCAGTTTCCGCCGTAGCAGGCCTCTTGAGCATTCCGCTGTGTTGTGTCATGCCCGCAGAATACCCGCGTTCTTGCCCGCGTGACGGGTCAGAAGTCGATTCGGGCGTCCTCCGGGAGGTCGTTGAACACCCCGGCTGGTACCTCCAGGGCATATCGATATGAGGTGCCAACGTCGTACCGCCGGCACGGATCGGCTTCACACGGCACCATTCTGAGGACCCCCACCAGATCACCGCTGTCATCGAAAAAGCCTATATCGAGGGGGATCAATGTGTTCTTCATCCAGAATGCGCCGGTCCGCTCCGCCTCGAATACGAACAACATCCCATCGAGATCTCCGAGATCCTCAACGAACATGAGGCCTTGCCCGCGAAGCTCGGATGAATCGGCGAGAGCGACTCTCCAGGAACGACCGTCAACGGTGATCTCGTCCATCTCGAAGCCGACCACGTCGCCGGTTTGCAGCTCCCGAACGGTCGTAGAGGTCGTCGAAGTCGTGGGCGTTGCCGTCGTCGAGGTCGACGCCGGCGCCGTCGTTGGAACAGAAGGGGCCGAAGCAACGGAAGTGGTTGCCGCCACCGTCGAGGAGCACCCCGCCAGGGCTACCAGGAAAGCGGCCAGGAAAGGTCGCTTGATGGTCCCTCCAGGAACGCTTTCTCGGCTTCTTCGCCCATGTGGTAGGTCTCGTCATCTGACGGAAACGCGCCTGCCTGAACTTCTTTGAAGAATTGCTGGAGTGCCTCCACGGCCTGGCCCTTCAAATCGGCATATTGCCGCACGAATTTGGGCAACTTCCCGTCGTGAAGACCGAGCACATCATGGAAGACGAGGACCTGACCGTCGGTTCCTGCTCCGGCACCGATACCGATCGTCGGCACCGACACTTCCTTGGTGATGATCTTGGCCAGCACATCCGGAACGCCTTCGAGCACCATGGCGAATACCCCGATCTCCGCCAGAGCAATGGCAT
>JAUVQS010000125.1 GCA_030598025.1 Acidimicrobiia bacterium
GGGTCGATTCCACGCCATCACCCGCCGCGCCCAGGCCCGTTTCGAACGCAGAGACTGGCAAGGGGCGCAGCAAGATGCCCTGGAAAGGCTCTCTCTCTATCGAACCGCGGTCGATCCGCTTATCGAGCAGGTGCGCGATCAGCTCGGTGAGAGCCTGGGAGACAAGGCGCTATGGGCGGAGATGCGATCCAAATACTCGACGTTGATCGCGGACAGAGATGACTTCGATATCGCCGAGACGTTCTTCAACTCGGTAACCCGACGAATCTTCGACACGGTCGGTGTCGACCCGACCATCGAGTTCGTCGACACCGACTTCGTCACCCCTCCCACGCGCACCCGTCGCCCCGTTTATCGCACGTACCAGCGGTCGGCCGATACGTCTGTGTTGATCGCCGAGATCCTTTCCGATTTCGCTCTCACTGTCGGCTACGAGAATCTGGAGCGCGACGCCGAGTTGGTGGCAGAACGTGTTGAGCAACGCCTCCTTGAACTGGGCGCGCTCTCGGTTGTTGAACTGGCCGAAGTCGTTGAATCTCTGTTCTTCCGCGGCAAGGGCGCCTACATCGTCGGGCGTCTCTTCAGCGGGTCGCACGATCTTCCGCTGGTCATCGCCCTTCACAACGAGGACGGGGGAGTGGTGGTCGATGCCGTGTTGACCAGGCCGGAAGACCTGCGGGTGCTCTTCAGCTTCACCCGCTCCTACTTCCACGTCGACACCGGCCGGCCGTATGACCTGGTCAGGTTCTTGCGAACACTCATGCCGCGCAAGCGTCCCGCGGAGTTGTATATCGCCACCGGCTACAACAAGCACGGCAAGACGGAGTTGTATCGGGACCTCCTGCATCATCTGGACCGGTCTGCCGGGAAGTTCATCACTGCCAGAGGCAAGAAGGGTCTCGTGATGATCGTGTTCACCATGCCGGGCCACGACCTCGTCTTCAAGGTCATTCGGGACCGTTTTCCTTCTCAGAAACGAACCACACGCAAACAGATAATGGATCGATACCGACTCGTCTTCAACCACGATCGGGCCGGACGCCTCATCGACGCGCAGGAGTTCGAACATCTCGCCTTCGCTCGCGATCGTTTCTCTGAAGATCTGCTGGACGAACTGATCTCGAAAGCCTCCGAAACGGTTCGGATCGAGGGGGACATCGTGATCGTTTCACATGTCTATGTGGAGCGTCGGGTCATCCCCCTCGATATCTATCTCCGGGAGGCCAACGAGACTGCCGCGCATGGTGCTGTGATCGACTACGGGCGGTGTATCAAGGATCTGGCGGCTGCCAACATCTTCGCCGGTGATCTTCTCCTGAAGAACTTCGGAGTGACCAGGCACGGCCGCGTCGTCTTCTACGACTACGACGAACTCACCGAGTTGCTCGACTGCAACTTCCGGCGCATTCCCCCGCCGATACATCCAGAAGATGAACTGTCGGATCAGCCGTGGTACTCGGTGGGCCCAGACGATGTGTTCCCCGAAGAATTCCGCCACTTCCTTGGCCTGCGCTCGCCCCTCAAGGAGACATTCGAAGATCGGCACGCCGACATCTTCGATACCCCGATGTGGCACGGCTTGCAGGAGGCCATCAAGTCCGGCGAGATCGTCGAAGTGATCCCATACAGCGAGATCGACCGCCTCGCCCGATAGCGGATGCCAGACGGCGGATACCGTTGCAGAAAGAAGGGTCGGGTGACTGCACCGGAGGGGTCCGAGGTCGGCATTCGTGCGGCGCCACAGATGAGAGAATGAGTGTTGACCTTCCAGAGGGGAAATCTTGTCTGCCTATCCATCCGAATACGAGTTCGATGTTGTTCTGCGTGACGGTGATGTAGCCCAGGTCCGTCCGATCAAACCTTCAGACGGCGAACCCATGCAGCGGATGTTCGAGACCATGGGACCGGAATCCCGGTATTTCAGATTCTTTCGTGTGAAGCGTGAGTTGACCACCGAGGAACTCGAATACTTCACCACGGTCGACTACAGCGATCGGATGGCCTTCGTCGTCTGGCAGGACGGGGTCATGGTGGGCGTTGGTCGCTACGACCGGGCAGAAGACGATCCGGCCTACGCTGAAGTCGCCTTTGCCGTCGGCGATTCTCATCAGGGCCGCGGTATAGGCACCCAGCTTCTCCAACTTCTCACCGTGTATGGGCGGGCGCATGGCATCACCGGCTTTCGCGCCTTTGTACTGCCTGAGAACGTCGGGATGATGAGGGTGTTCCGTAACAGCGGCTACGCGCTCGGTCGCACGCTCGAAGAGGGCATCTACACCGTTGATTTCCCGGTCGAACTCACCGAGGACGCGGTTGCTCGCGAACAGGAACGTGAGAGGAGAGCAGTCGCCGCTTCGATACTCCCGATCCTCTACCCCCGATCGGTCGCCGTCGTCGGGGCGAGCCGGACTCCGGGAAGCATCGGTAGCCGCCTTCTGCGCAATCTCGTTCACAACGGCTTCACCGGGCCTGTCTACCCCGTCAATCCATCAGCCGACGTGGTCAACTCAATCCGCGCCTATGGGTCGGTTGGTGACATTCCAGGAGAGGTCGATCTGGCAATCATTGTTGTGCCGTCGCCCTATGTTCTGGATGTTGTTGGCGAATGCGCTGAGAAGGGCGTGCGCGGTCTCGTTGTGATCTCGGCCGGGTTCTCAGAAGTCGGCGGAGCCGGGGTCGAACTCGAGCGAGAGCTGCTCGAGCAAGTCCGCTCGGCCGGCATGCGAATGGTTGGCCCCAACTGCATGGGTGTTCTCAACACGAGCCGGACCGTTTCAATGAACGGCACGTTCGCCCCGGTGTATCCACCTCGTGGCAATGTCGCGATGTCCAGCCAGTCTGGTGCTCTCGGAATCGCCATTCTCGACTACGCACACAGCGCCAATATCGGGATCTCTTCGTTCGTGTCGGTTGGCAACAAAGCGGACATCTCGGGCAACGACCTGCTCCTGGCCTGGGAGGATGATCCCGCCACCGATGTCATTGTGCTCTATCTCGAGTCGTTCGGTAACCCACGCAAGTTCGCCCGGGTTGCGCGGCGGGTGGCGCGCACGAAGCCGATCGTGGCCGTCAAGTCCGGACGAACGACCGCCGGTTCCAGAGCGGCGAGCAGCCACACAGGAGCACTCGCCTCTACGGACGTTGCGGTGGATGCCCTGTTTCACCAGACCGGCGTGATTCGCACGAATACACTCGAAGAACTGTTCGACGTTGCACAGCTTCTCGCCAATCAACCGGTTCCGCGGGGCCGCCGTGTCGGGGTTATCACTAACGCCGGTGGTCCCGGAATCCTGGCCGCCGATGCGCTCGAGTCGAATGGGCTGAGGATGGAGGAGTTTTCTCAGGAACTGCAGGACGAGCTTCGTTCGGTTCTTTCGGCAGAGGCGTCTGTGCGCAATCCGGTCGACATGATCGCGTCGGCCGGCGCCGATCAGTACGTACACACATTGAAGACGCTGCTGGAGAGCGACGAGATCGATGCTCTTATTGCTATCTACATACCGACTACACCCGAGGGTGTGCCGGAGATAGCCGGGGCGGTGCGGGAAGCGCTACGGGATTACGAAGGCGACAAGACCTTTCTGTCGGTCTTCATGCAAGCCGACGACACGGCCCAGATGTTGGCGTCGGATGGCACCAGAATTCCAACGTACCTGTTTCCCGAGGCGGCGGCTTTGGCGTTGGCGAGGGCAGCTAGGTACGGAGAGTGGCTCGATGTCCCGGAAGGATCAGTCCTGGACCTGGACGGAGTCGACGAGCAGACCGCGCGGTACGTCGTTGACAAGGCGCTGGATCGGCTTGGCCCCGACGGTGGATGGCTCGAGGCTCACGAGGTGAGGGATGTTCTCGCTTCGTTTGGTGTGGGACTTCCTCTCGAGGAAACGGCCGACTCAGCGGATGAGGCCGTCGAAATCGCCAACACGATTGGTGGCCCGGTGGCCGTCAAGGTGCTGGCGCCGTCTGCTCTTCACAAGTCAGATGTCGGCGGTGTCCTGTTGAACATCGAAGGCGACGATGAGGTGAGAGCCGCCTACGAGCGAGTGCTTGCCGCAGTCGATGATCCGGAAGGCGTGCTCATTCAGCAGATGGTGCCCGGCGGTCATGAGGTTCTCATCGGCATGACGGAGGACCCGTCTTTCGGCCCGCTGCTGGCCTTCGGGCTGGGCGGAGTCTATGTGGAGTTGCTGAAGGATGTAGCCTTCCGAACGCTGCCGCTCACTGATCTGGAAGCCTCGACGATGGTGAA
>JAUVQS010000034.1 GCA_030598025.1 Acidimicrobiia bacterium
ACCCAGGCGGGAAGCCCGTAGTCCTTGTGGACTCGCACATCAACGCCAACTTCGTCGCCGACGACACGAGCGAAGTCCCCGGAGATTCCCGACCCGCCCATGCCACACACGAGCACCGTTGAAGAGCTCGGGACTTTCGGGACGGCCAGTTCTGCCGCCCACCGGTATTGGGCCGGGAGGCTGTCGATCATTGACCACATCACTGCGGCTGCTCGGCCTCGTCGATGAGCATGACGGGGATTCCGTCGGTGACCGGATACCTGAGCCCACACTGCGTGCACTCGAGCTTCGAGTTCTCGAGGTCTTCCCGGAGATCGCCGTGGCAACTGGGACAAACCAGGATCGCCTTCAGTTCGGGAGCGATCAGGCCTGCCTGCTTGGTTGTGCCGTCAACTGCCTCGCGGACCTCGGCTACCAGTTGCTCCACTCCTGCCTGATCAGGGCCCTCGACATTCAACCGCAACACCGGCTCGGTATTCGATGAACGGAGATTGAACCATCGATCCGCCCATGACACCGTGAGCCCGTCGGTCTTGTCGATCTCGGCGTCGGTGAAGTGACTTTCGACGGCCGCCAGAGATCCGGCCTGATCATCGACCGTGAGGTTGATCTCGCCCGACGCGGCGTACGGCTCCACTTCTGCGCGCAGCTGTGAGAGAGGCCGCCCTGATTCGGATACAACCTGGAGAAGCACGAGCATGGCAAGCATGCCTGAGTCGGCCCGGTAGTTGTCCCGGAAGTAGTAGTGGCCGCTGTGCTCGCCACCGAATACGGCGCCGGTTTCCGCCATGACCTGCTTGATATATGAGTGGCCGACCCGGGTACGAACCGGTATTCCTCCGGCGGCGGAGACGATCTCCGGAACCGCGCGGCTGGTTATCAGATTGTGAACCACGGTCGCCCCCGGCTCGCGGGCCAGGAACCACTTGGCAATCAAAGCCGTCGTGGTACTGCCGGACAACGGTTTGCGTTGATCATCGATGAAGAAGGCCCGGTCGGCGTCGCCGTCGAATGCCACGCCGACGTCTGCCCCCTCATCGCCCATCAGTGCGATCAAGTCGACGAGGTTCTCCGGATTGAGCGGATCGGCGGGATGGTTGGGGAAAGTCCCATCCGGCTCCAGATACAGCGGGAGCAGATCGGCATCGATGCGAGCGAATACCTCTGGCAGCACGACACCCGCCATGCCGTTGCCGCCGTCGACCGCCACGCGCAGTGCACCGATCGCAGATCCGTTCACGATGGAGAACAGGTGCTCGACGTACCCCGAGGTTCCATCGAAGGCTGCGGCGGATCCTTGCTCATCCGAAGCCGGAACTCCTTGCTCGGCCATCGTTCGAATGTCCTGGAGGCCGGTGTCATGTCCAACCGGAGCTGCGCCTTCGCGACACAACTTGATGCCGTTGTAGTTGGGTGGGTTGTGTGAAGCGGTGATCATCGCACCGGGGACGTTCTCGCTGCCCGACACGTAATAGACGGTGTCGGTAGCAACCTCGCCGAGGTCGAGCACCTCGACCCCCTGGCCCGTGATGCCCTCAATGAAGGCGCCTGCAATTGCCGGCGACGATTCTCGACAGTCGCGGCCAACGGCGATGCGGCCGGCGGAGGCAAATCGGGCGAAAGCCGCGCCGATGTTGCGAGCGCCTTCCGCGTCCAACTCGCCTGAGTCCGTGCGCCCTCGAATGTCGTACGCCTTGAAGATCTTCTCGAAGTCGCTCATACAACCCTTTCCACTCGCAACCCGGATTGTACGGCGAAATCGGCGAGACATTTCCGCCTACACTTCCGTCGCTCATGCTTAGCGTTGCGATCGTCATTCCCATCCATAACGAGGCCGATTTCCTCGTTGACGCATGGCAACAGCTGAACTCCG
Organism: Acidimicrobiia bacterium; assembly: GCA_030598025.1. Classification (GTDB taxonomy): domain Bacteria; phylum Actinomycetota; class Acidimicrobiia; order Spongiisociales; family JAHEDJ01; genus JAHEDJ01. The sequence goes on from JAUVQS010000034.1 coordinate 1,874, forward strand.
AACTCGCCACACTCGGCGCCGGGATAAAGGTGTATCTCGTTGAGAACGGGTCGACCGATGAAACGCTGTCGATCGCCCGGAACCTGGGTACACCGTTCGTATCCGTTCTCTCCCTTCCGCAGGCCGATTACGGTGCGGCGATGCGGTTCGGGTTCCTCGAGGCCGCCGGGTCCGATTGGATCGTGAACTTCGATATCGACTACTTCTCGATCCCGTTCGTCCGTGATCTGGCCAATTCTGAAGCAGATGTAGTTATCGCCTCCAAGCGAGCGCCCGGCTCAGATGATCGGAGATCGGCGCTGCGTCGGATGGGAACCCTCACTTTCAACATGTTGCTGAAAACCCTCTTTGGCTCCCGGGTATCAGACACGCACGGGATCAAGGCCTTCCGGGGTGACGTCATTCGGGAACTCGTCCCGGCCACGACCAGAACACTGGATCTCTTCGACACCGAACTCGTGCTGCGGGCCGAAATGGCCGGCTACCGGATCACCGAGGTGCCCATCGTCGTGGAGGAATTGCGAGAAGCTCGCTCTTCATTCGTGAAGCGAATACCCAGAACACTGAAGGGACTGCTTCAGCTTCGCCGTTCCTTCTCGATCGAGGGCCGAAACACGAGATCTCGATAACCCGCATACTTCGGGAAGAGGATCACCACAACTGCCGCGAACTTGGCGATGTTCAGCTGTAGGACGGTCAGCGGACCCCACAGCACCTGTGCCCCTTCGACGATCGCCAGAGTCGCAACCAGAGCCATCGTGTTGACGACGTAGAACGCTCCGGTCTCACGGGAGGATCCCCAGCTCCCGGCGAGTTTGAAGGTCCAGCGCCGATTCAAGATGTACGAGAAGGCGGTTGCGGCAATGTAGGAGATCGTTACCGCCAGAGACGCCTCCCATCGCTCGTCCGGCAGCAGGAACAGCAGGAGGTTGAAGATGCCGAAGTCGACCACCGTGTTGAAGCCTCCGACTATCCCCAGGCGCACGAACTGCTTGAGAGATTTCCGATTCATGAAGGTCTTGAGATACTTCCTCATGACCGTCGAACCTGCCGCCAGGCAAATGGCAGAGTGATCGCCAGGCCGATCAGGGTAAGGACGATTCCGAGCCATTCCGCCCAGGTGCGTTCGAAGTGGAGTTCGACATGCTCATCTGTCGGTACGACGACCATCAACGAAGGCGTTACTCGATATGGTCCCTCAGCACCTTCGGCTCTCCAGTTCGGGAAGTAGGAGATCTTCACCAGATGTGGCACACCAACCGCCGTGGTGTCGAACGAGAGGCTGTCGTTTGTGATCACAACGTCTGTCACCCGGTCGTGCTCTCCGAGCGGAACGAGAGGGAGTTCCTCGAGATCGTCGATTCGGGGCCAATCGGGCGGACCATCGGCGGTCACCCATCGATCGAGGAGCCCAATCTCCTCATACCAGTCGAAGGCGAGATCACTGAAAGGTGCAGCTCGCTCCTCGCCGGTGATGATCGACTGCGGGACTCCGAGTAGTCGGGAGAACAAGCTGGCCCCGCGTCCATCTTCATAGACGGCCGGTTGATGCGTCGCGACATCCACGAGGTCGAACCGCGGCAACTCGAATACACGGAACGGGCCGCTCGATGCCACCTCTTCGAATACTTCCGGTTGCTTGGCGGTAGCCTCGAGAGCCTCTTCGCTGAAGGCCACGTAGTAGCGGACCCCGTAGGTCTCGAGGTGTTCTATGCCACGGTCGAAATCGAATGTGTGATATTTGAGGCCGGGAACCGGGTTGGACGGCTTCCGGCTCATCTCTGCTGCATTGAGGAAATGAAACGGTGTGGTGAGGGAAGACTCGAAGAAAAGGCCCTCCATCGAAGGATGCCCATCCGACCAGTACGGGAAGAGCATGAGCGACATGGACGTTCCGTATTGATCGAGGTAGTCGGAGTCGACTTCCCATTGGATACGACCATCCGGCAACGTGTCGATGGTCTTCATCAACGCCTCGTACTCGGGCCAGGGAGCCTTGCCCTCGTAGCCCGAGTAGTTCCAGGTGGCCCAACCCGACAGAAAGGCAACACCGATTCCCCCTGCTGTCACGAATCCGATTGAACCGGCCAGCACGAGAACTAGCGCGGTGCGCATTTCGACGGCGAACACCATCGCCGCCAATGCTGCCAACGCCACCGAACCGGCCACGATGAGAGCAACGCCGCCGTTGCCGGGCTTGCCGGCGGCTGTACCGGCCGCGACGAGCAGAGCGATTACCACGACGCCGGAGATCGGTTGCCACAGGGCCAGATTTCTCGGCAGCCGCCTGGCCAGAGCCGACATCAGCGCACCGACCGCTACACCGGCAAACAGGGACAATCCAAAGAACCAGTAGGGAAGAAGCCGCCCGTTCCACAGCTTCCAGGGATCGTCGGCAAATGCCACGGGCAACCAGAAATAGATGAACGGGATGAGAGTCAGACCGACGACCGGAACGGCCCGGGCAGTCCTACGAACGGCCCACACCATGCCAGCCACAGCGAGCGGCACGATCGGCCAGATCTCGATCGGGAAGAGTTCGTCCCAATCGTTGAGCGGTGACCAGGCCATGTCCGCCGTCAGCCCGAATCTGGCCAGCAGCGGCAGCGCCCAGAAACCGGACACCAGGAAGCCGGCCATCCACGTGAAGACAACTCGCCCGGCGGCCCGCCTCCACACGAGCATCGGCAATGTGGCCAGCACGATGACGATGGTGGTGATGACGTGACTGAGCGCAGTGAGGCCGAGAACCAGAGCAGCAACGGGGAGAAGCGATGGAGCGTCTCTCAATCCACGTATCAGGAGCCCGAAGTAGACGAGCGACAGGGCGAAAGACCAGGAGAACGAGAACTCGCCGGCCAGGGTCGAAGCAATGTTCCCACCGTAGATCGTGAAACTCTCGATGAACACGAAGCTTCCCCCGGCCGCGCCGGCCACCGTCGCTACCGCTCTGCTGATGCCCATCGAGCGGGTCAGGAAATAGGCGGCCGGAGGCGTCGCCAGCAGGCCGGCGACTGTGACCATCTTGAAAGCCACGCCGTAGGGCAAAGCCAGATCGAAGAGCACAATCACAAGCGAGGGCAGCGGGAAGTAGAAGTAGAAGATCGGGAACCCGGCGAACCAACTGTTGCTCCATCCGAGAATGCGGCCGGATGGCAGCAACTCGTCCCGCAGGAAGGCCGGACCGAGAACGTGCGCACCCATGTCCCCGCCGGCGGGAGTATTCGCCGAGAAGATCAGATCCGGGCGCATGATGCCCAGGATCACGAGACTGACGATGCCGACGCCGACGAGCGGAACCCAGACCGGAGTGGGGTCGGATGAATTAGAGGTAGGGCGACCCGTTTGAGTCATGCCGGCAGGCTACCGGGTCCGTTCAGGAACGCGGTTTGCGGACTAGTTCGAGAACATCGCGCAGATCGATCGACTTGCCGTCGCGATCCCACCACTTCTCGTCGCATTTGTGGCACGAGAAAAAATCCACTTCCGTTCCATCTGGAAGCTTCTGGTGAATTTCGATGACTTCTTCGACACCGCACCCTGGACAATGCATGCGGAGATGTCCTTCCCTTGATCCCTACCGCCAGGAACAATAGTCGTCCGGCGGATAATCTCACTCTTCCTCGAGCAGTTTGCCGACATACCGGCTCTTGCGCCGCCCATCCTCGCGCCAGTAGGCATACCAGTACGGACCGTGGGGGCAGCGACTGCAATTGGGCTTGCCGCATCGGACATGCTGCTGACGGAGTTTGACGTCATGCCGGGCACCCGGAGGCAGAGCGCCGGAACGTTCGAGGTGGGCAGTCGCCAGGATCAGAAGACGCCGCAGCTCATGCTCATCGAGGTCCCGTACCGCGTCGATGAAGTCCCGATCGAGGGCCACGACCGGTCAGGCAACCTCGAGCGGGGCGAACAATCGAGCGGCAGTCCGACGATCGGTCAACGTCCACCCAAGCGGCGGCGTCATTCGATCCGAGTGCTGACCGCACATGAGATATCCCGCTCCCGGCGGCACCCCGTCCCGAATGTCGTCCAGCCAGATGGCCCGTTCGCCATAGTTGTACGACATTATTGAGGCTGCCGCAGTTCCACACCGTGCACACGATCCAATCATGCGGGCCAAGTTAGGCGGTGGGACACCACACACCAAGGATTTCGTCTTACGCGCGAGAACGCGCGTAAGACGATTTTGTAGTTTGGACGCGATTCGCGATTCGCAATTCGCGAGCAGCGAATCGCGAATTGCGCTCTTCTTAGGGCTCGGGCAGAGGTACCGGCGACAAATATGCAACTGCCGTTCCCCGGCGCATGCTGGCGCCCACCGTGATCGGGGCGGTCGCCTGGACGAAGATCCCCGACACGTCCGTGACCGACAGATTGATCCGACGCATCGAGCCTGCCGTCACGGCAACTTTTTCCGTCCGGTCGGTGCCATTGGCGTTCAGGGCCGCGTAGGTGACCGTCACCTGCTCGGCGGAGGTATTGAGGATCCAGAGTTCGTGATCGGCATCTGGAAGCGAACCGAGCCCAGGTATGAGCCAGGAAGATGCCAAAACGTGAGCGCCGGCGGTGACGGCCCGGGCTTGTTCGCTCTCACCGACGATGACCGCCCCCAGCAAACCGTCTGCCCGTACCTGAAGCCCCGATGGTTCGGCGATCAGCTCATCGAGCGGTATCCGAACATGTTTCCCGGCCTCGACCACCCCCTCGATGAGATCCTCTTCATCAGTTTTGGTGCCGAACCGGTCGACGGAGAAGCCGACATCGAGAGCGGTCGGGTTTGATAACACCAACGCAGCCTCCAATCCGCCGGTGGTCACGAGAGGGAACTCCCACCGCTCGGAGCGCTCAACGCCGGTCCATAGAGCCGAGTCCTCCGGTCCGATCTGCAGAAACGCCGGAATTACAACGCCCTTCTCGACCTCGATAATCGCAGACAGCGACTCGCGGAGCGGCAACTTGGCTGAAATGTCGATGGTGCGCCAACTGAGGGCGTTCACCGTCACGGCTTCCAGCGATGGCTCGGGTTCGAAATCGTTCTCGTTCGTCATGAAGATGGTGACCCGCGCATCTTCTGGGAATGGATTGAAGAGTTGAAGCTCCAGCCTATCTCCCGGTCGAGTCGATCCTCCAGGGAGCAGCCAGATCTTCGGTACCGATGAGGCACAGCCGGCCCCGACCAGAGAAAGCTCGTCGTAGCCCAGGACCCCTACCGACGCATCGGCCGTGAACTCGACGACGGAGGGCATCTGCCCTTCGAATGGCATGGATCCAAGATCGAATGTGAGTCCCGCCAATCCTTCCAGATCGAGTCGACGGGTATCCCGGACTTCCCCGGACGAGGGGAATGTCAGCGTCGCTGAAGCATCGTCGGGAGCCATCACAGCCAGCAAACCCTCGAGAGAGCCTGCGGTGCTGGCCCACGGACAGAGCGCGAACGCCTGGATCGACGGCTCAGCATCCGGAACCGTGGTTGTGATCACCGGTGTCTCATCGACGTCCGGTGCCGGAAGGAAGAACACGGCGGTGGACAAGCCGGCGACGAGCACCAAGATGAGAATCCGCTTCATCGTTGTGACCTCCGACCCAGAATGGCCAACACGCTCATCAGCAACAACAGTCCACCGGCAATCCACGCATACGCTGCCTTCTCACCGTCCGGAGCGAAGTCTGCTCGACCGTCGGCGGCGGATACCGTGACCGCCCAGTCGGCCGCGGCCGGTTCGGGCCGCCACCCCGCATCGGCATTGAAGGCAAGGCGAACACGCCGCGGCGCGGCAAGCCCAACATAGGCATCGCCTGATCTTGTCCACGGCTGCCCATCAAATTCAACTGCGACGGGGCTCAGAACCAGATTCTCATACACGGCATCGAACTCAGGGAGGGGCAACGGCTTGACATCGAGTTTTGAGGCGAACGCGTCTTCGAGAGACGACGGTTCGTTGAACACGACCCACCGGATGCCGAAGGGGGCCAACTGCTCGCCGGGCCGAAGGGATCCCGCTTCGCTCAAACCGGCCAGTACCTCTCTGAGAGCTCGATCACCGTCGAGAGCCGGATGCAGACGCGCTTCCAGCAGATTTGGCTCGGGAGCCTGGAACAAGCGATATGAGATGTCGCCTGCCACTCGCCCGTCGCCCGGAAGGCCGTCTTCGCCACCGATGACCAGGACCCGATCGGGCCCATGATCTGCCTGACGCGCCGTCGTGAACGCGAAAGGTTCAGAAAACTGATCAGGTCCGAAACCCAGGGCTCCGTCGGCGAGAACGAAGATGAACGTTCCGGCCAGGGCCAGGCCGGCGATAACACCGGGAACGACGCCGATTCTTCTCCACGTCCCATGCGAATCCAGTTGGTGGAGAGAGTCGAACGCGGAGCCGGCGACGATCGCCGATCCGACCGCCGCCACTACCAGCCCGGCAACGGCCGGCTCCAAGCCGCCGCCAACCTCTGCGGTTCGGGCCGCGGCGGCACCTGCTATCACCAGCAAGCCACCCCATCCCGAGATTGCCGCAGTCCGAGCCGATCCGCCGAGAACAGAAACGACCACTGCAACGCCGAAGACCGCCAGAGTCCATGTCGGTGGTGTCCAGAAGAAGCCACGCCCGGCCTCGAACAGGTAATCAAGATCTATGAACACAATCCAGGGAGCCATGACCGGCAGGGCCAGCGCGGTGGCAAGTCCTGCCCGCGCAACCGACGTCCACTGCCGGTCAACACCGAACAGAAACCAGAGGGTCGCCGCCACGAACGGGACGACGGCGGCGATGGGAGCGAAGACCGCCAGCACTGCGATAGGAAGAGCGTCGGCTGCCACGCGCCCGATTCGTGCCGGCCATGTCTGCGGCCACGGACGAAGCAAAGCACCCAGCGCGAACGGGAGTGCTGCCAGCGCCGGAATGCCGGTCCAAAGGCCTGCTTCCGCCATTGCCAGGGTCGCCGGTCCGCTGAAAGCGACGACGCCCGCGATAAAGCGGCCACCTGTTCCAACCCCGAGGAGACGCATGAGCCGGGATGTTCCGACGAAGGCCAGAAACGCTCCTCCAGCAGTGAGAAGCATCTCGGCGAGACCCGCTCGACCCAATGCAACGACCTGCAACAACGCGGAACCGCCGACGGAAGGATGCAGAGGCCGGGGGTTGCCCAGATCGGCCGGATTCCATCCACCTGCATAGGCGCGAAGGGTTTCGAAAGCGGCATCCGGCAGGTGTAGCGCGTAGCCGGTCGAAGGCATCCGTCCGGCGATGATCTCCCGACCGGCCGCGGCGACCAACAAGAGACCAATCGCACCAATGATGACCCCCGGCTGCTGCCACACCTGTCGACCGCGCTGCACCAACTCGGAAATGGCGGACGCTCCCTCGGTCACAGCCGGGCCGCGCACCGTTTCTGTCAGATCGTCGCCCAGTCGCCGAATTATCGACGATCCGCGTATCTGGTAGCGAAACAACTCGGCATCATCAACTTGTCGCGATCGTCGCATCTCACGTCTGGCGGCGATCGTTGATGGCAATTGCACGAGATTCCATGCCCAGGACCGGAAGACATCGATGATCGCCGACCGTGGGCCGATGACAAGGCGAACAAAGCCATCGAGAAGATCGACCACTGCGCCGACCGGAATGAGCCACAACAGCGTGAGAATCGAATACACCTTGAGGGCGGATCGAATTCGACCGGCACGATTTCTCCACCGGGGAGCGTCCTTGCCACAACCTGGATCGTGCAAGACCTCCGAAGACGGCACAACGACCACGCGACCCCCGGCCGCCCTCGCGCGCTGAGAGAAATCGATGCCCGCCTCCAAGGGGGGCAGCAGAGCATCCGGGCCGCCTAAACCTCGCAACAGATCACGGCGAACAAGCACCGATGCGCCCGGGATGAACGCCACATCGCGGACTACGTCGTATTGCTCCTGATCGACCTCACCTTCCTCCAATCCCGTGTACGGCATGCCAAACACATCAGTCGCACCTCCGACCGACTCCAACATCTGAGGACGGTCGACTCTCAGCAGCTTCGAACCGGCCACCGACGCATCAACGCGCAGGGACTCGGTCACCAACGCCTGCAAGGCATCCGGTCGCGGACGCGCGTCGTCATGGAGCATCCAAACGTGCGTCACGGTGCGGTCGAGATCATCGAGGAGGGTTCGCAGATCCGATGCCCACCCGACTTCGCGATCGTTCGCAACCGACCGTGCAACATCCCCGCCCCCAACGACAACGACGCTTTGCGGTTCGTAGACTTGCCCGGAGACGGCGTCGAATACCGCGGCGAGATTGTCGCCGCTGGTGGCGGATAGCGCCGCGACAACATTGGCCTGTACGGTGGATGCGTCCGGGGTATCTGGACGCGTAGGAACGGACATCAGTGCCATTCTGGAGCGGACGGGCGCCGGCTGCAATGTCGGCGAGTCTGAAGGGAGTCGAATGAGACTTGTAATGCTGTCCGGCGGAGTGGGCGGAGCGCGCCTCGCCAGAGGACTCGCCGCCCTGGACGGCGTCGAACTCACCGTCATTGTCAACGTCGGAGATGATGATGACGTCTACGGATTGCGGGTCTCCCCGGACATCGACACCGTCACCTACACCCTGGCGGGGATTGAAGGATCAGAGGGTTGGGGGCTGAACTCCGACTCGTTCACAGTCATGAACCACCTCGAGGACTTCGGTGTGGACACCCGTTTCCGAATCGGTGACGGAGACCTCGCCACCAACCTCTATCGAACGATACGACTCCGCGACGGGGCCCTTCTCAGCGACGTGACCAGTGAGATCTCCGCCATCCTCGATCTTCCTGCGAAAGTCCTGCCGGCCACCAACGACTCTCTACGCACTGAAGTGCTCAATGATGCCGATGTCTGGTTGCCCTTCCAGGAATACTTTGTGATCCGAGGTCACCAAGACGAGGTTCACGATGTTCGCTTCGACGGCTCGAGGTCCGCCGCTCCGGCGCCCGGAGTAATCGCAGCTATCGCTGAGGCCGACGCAGTCGTCATTGGACCGTCTAATCCCCCGCTTTCGATCTGGCCGATCCTGGCCATTCCGGAGCTCGCGGAACTCGTCGGAGCGGCGCCGCGGGTGCTGGCCGTTAGTCCGTTGTTTGGTGGCAGGGCACTCAAAGGCCCTGCCGATCGAGTTCTCGCATCACTCGGATTGCCCGGTGGCAACGAGGGGGTCGTCGCGGCCTACGGCGGGCTCATCAGCGACCTGGTTATCGATCAATCCGACGCCGCCGAGCGTGGACGGCTCACCTCGCTCGGCATCGGCGTCCATGTTCGCAACACCCGGTTCCCCGACCTCCGGGCGGCCCGGGAGTTCGGGGATTGGCTGGTGGAGCTCTTTTGACCGTTCAGTTGATACCGATCGACGGCATCGGTGAGGTCGTCAAAGGCGACAGTCTCGCCGCCACGATTCTCGAGGCCGTTGGTATCGGGAGGTCGACTCTCCAGGATCGGGACGTCCTAGTGGTCACACACAAGATCGTATCGAAGGCCGAAGGAGCAGTCGTCACGGGTGTCGACTCGGACGCGGACTACCGGCGAATCGTTGAGCAGCAAGCGGTTTCCGTTGTTCGCAGGCGCGGCGATCTGATCATCGCTGAGACCCGGCACGGTTTCGTGTGCGCAAACGCAGGCGTTGATAGATCGAATGTCGCACCCGGCACCATCGTTCTGCTTCCCGAGGATCCCGACCGATCTGCGCACAAACTTCGCACCAGGTTGGAGAGAGCAACCGGGTTACAGCTCGGAGTCATCATCACCGACACGTTTGGACGGGCCTGGCGGCGGGGCGTGGTCGACTTCGCAATCGGGATTTCAGGGGTGCCGGCCATCATCGATCATCGCGGGCAGAAAGATATGCACGGACGGATCATGGAGGTCACCGAAGTCGGCGTAGCCGACGAGATCGCGGCGGCCGCCGACCTGGTAATGGGCAAGGCCGACGGGGTTCCGGTGGCCATAGTGAGAGGCCTCGACCTGAGCGCGCCGCCGGGGCGCGGCTCCGATCTGGTGAGAGCTCCCGAGGAAGATCTATTTCGATAGCAATTGGCGATTGGCAATTGGCTTCCGCAGCTCACGATCGCGAAAAGCGGATACCGGAGCCCGGATCGCGGATTGCTACTGCTTCTCGAACCACTCCACGGTGGTAGCCAGGCCCTCCTCTAGCGGTGTCCAGGCTTTCCAGCCCAGGTGGCGGTCGGCGGCGGACGGATCGAGTACCGAGCGCTGGATATCGCCCGGTCGGGGGTCGCCGTAGCGGGGCCTCTTGCGAAATCTGGCTGCCTGCGCCAGAGCGTCGTAGAGATCGCGCACGGAAGTCTCCACCCCCGTGCTGAGGTTGAGGTTTCGCCCTTTGCCACGCGAGGCGGCGCGCAAGAACCCGT
>JAUVQS010000053.1 GCA_030598025.1 Acidimicrobiia bacterium
AAATGAGCGACAGTCCGGAAGCGACCAGGAATGTGATGGCGCCCACCGAGAGCCCCTGCATGATCGTTGAGAACCAGTCGTCGCGCTCGACTCCGGCCATGGCCGCCACGAGGAGGAAAACGAGGATGGCGAGGGTCGTGGCGCGAGCCCGGTTCTCCTTGAACCAATCAGACCGGTGCCGGGCGGGGGAGGAGGTAGTAGTGGTCAAGATGGACCTCCGGTCCACGTACCACGTACCACGTACCACGTACCACGTACTAGGTACCAGGTACTAGATACGGCGAGCGCAGCGAGCCTCTTCACGCTGCCCCCAGGTATCGTTTGATCGTTTCGTCGTCGTGAACCAGGTCGGCCATCGAGCCGGCTTTCACCGACTTGCCCTCTTCGATGATCACGTAGTGCTCGGCGAGTCGGCTGGCGACGATGAAGTTCTGTTCGACGAGCAGCACCGTTGAGTGCTCGGAGAGCTGGAGGATGGCGTCCATCATCTGCTCGATGATGACGGGGGCCAGACCCTCACTCGGTTCGTCGATCAGCAGGAGACGGTTGTCCGGCACGAGGGCGCGAGCGACGGCGAGCATCTGCTGCTGGCCGCCTGAGAGATTTGTGCCTGGCAAGCGGATGAGGCGTTTGAGGTCGGGGAACAAGCCGAAGATGAGCTCCTCGCGTTTGGCCAGGTCATCTTTGTTTCGCTCGGCGATGCGGAGGTTCTCTTCGACGCTGAGGTCGGCGAAGATGGCTCGATGCTCTGGCACGTACCCGATGCCCAGGTTGGCGATGTCGAAGCTCCGTCGATGAGTGATCTCGAGATCGTCGAAATGGACCGATCCGGAACGGGCCGGTGTCAATCCGAGGATGGTCTTGAGGGTGGTGGTCTTGCCGGCTCCGTTGCGGCCGAGGAGGGCGACGATGTTGCCGGCCGGAACGTCCAGCGTCACACCTTCGAGGATGTGATATTGGCCGATGAAGGTATGGATGCCGTCGATAGCGAGGAGGCTCATTCGGAGTCTCCCTGTTCTTTGTACAGCTCGCCGAGGTAGGCGGTCTGTACCCTCTCGTCCCCTGAGATCTCGGCGGGCGTTCCCTCGGCGAGCAAGGCGCCCTGGTGCATGACGGTGATCCGATCCGAGACCGACATGACTACGTTCATATTGTGCTCCACCAGCACGATCGTCTTGTCTCCGGATTCTTGAATCGATTGAACCAAGTTCATGAGTTCCGGCACTTGCTCGGAAGCCATACCGGCGGTCGGCTCATCGAGCATGAGAACCTCAGGGTCCGGAGCGAGGATCATTCCCAGCTCGAGTTTCCGCTGATCGCCGTGGGGGAGCGTGCCCGCCAACTGCAGAGCTTTTTCGGCGAGCCCGACTTGTTCGAGCACTTCCATCGCCTGTTCGATATACCGACTGAACTTGCGGTGTGAGCGGAAGAAACGGAGGTTGTCCTTCCCCATGGCTTGGGCGGCAAGTCGGACGTTTTCGAGCACTGTGAGATTGGGGAACAGGTTGGTGATTTGGAACGATCGACCGATCCCTCGGTGGATCGTTCGGTGCATGGGTAGCTGAGTGATGTCGTCGCCTTTGAAGAACACGCGACCACTGGTGGGACGAAGAGTGCCGCTCACCAGGCTGAAGAAGGTGGTCTTGCCGGCTCCGTTCGGTCCAATGATCGAATGCAGTGAGCCTGATTCAATTGAAACGGAAACATCGTCGACGGCAACCAGCGCGCCGAATTCCCGGCGCAGGTTTCGTGTTTCGAGGATGACGTCGCTCATCGGTGGAAGGTCGAGTGGGTGGGGCGGCAAGCCGCCGCCACCCACTCGAGCACCTCTAGCTTCCGGTCAGGCTGCCGGTCGGCAAGCCACCGCAACGTGCGGTGAAATCGCCTTCGAGCAGGCAAGGGGGCTGCGGACGAACCGTGTCGATGTACTCGTAGTACTTGAACTCAACGTCGTCGACGTTGAGGAGCTTGACGATGTACATGTCCTGGATCGCAACGTGGTCCTCGGCACGAATCTCGATCGTGCCCTTCGGACCCTCGAAGGTCATGCCCTCGAGTGCGGCGCGCAGCGAATCTGCGTCGACGGCTCCGTTGGTGGCCTTGAGGGCCTCGACGACCATGATGGCGGCGTTCATGCCGTCGGCGTCAAACAGATCGGGGAAGGTCCCCGCCGCGGCGGCCGCCTCGATCAGATAGTCGTTGATGGCATTGTCGGGAGCCGTGTAGTGGTAGAGGATCGTCGACGTGGAGCCGATCGCGTTCGAGAAGAACGCCGGCATCACGATGTTGTCTACGAACGGTGAGCCAAGCACGGTGTCGGCATCTACGACGCCGAGGTCGATGGCGCCTTGCAGCAACGGAACGAATCCGCCACCCGCCCAGGTAACGAGCAGGGCATCAGCGTCTGTGTCTGAGAATGGCTCCAGGTAGGACGTGAAGTCCGTGGTGTCGGCGGGAGCGAAGACATCGTCGGCGATGAACTCGCCACCCTCGAAGGTGCAGGCATCCTTGTAGGCGGCTGCGCCGCCGTAGCCGAATGAGTAGTCGGGGGCGATCTGGACGAAGGTCTGGTAGCCGTCGTTGTTGACGAACTGATCACAGATTGCCATTGCGTCCTGGTAGTTGTGCCGGCTGGCCCGGAACGTGTTCTCGTTGAAGTCCTTGCCGGTGATGTCGGTGGCCGCAGCTGGTGCCGCGATCAGAATGATGTCGTTGTCCAACGCCAGGCTCTGGAGGCTGGCCGTCGCTCCTGAGCTGACGGTACCGATAATGATGTCGGCGCCGTCAACCTCGATCAGTTCGCGGCCGACCGTCGCAGTCAGTTCGGGATTGGTCTGGTCGTCCTTGAAGATCACGCGGATTTCGCAATCATCGACCATGTAGGTCTGCTCGAGGCCCTCGCCGACCTCGCCACCGGTGGCGTAGGCAAAACCGATCGGCACGCCCCGGTTGATATGGGTGCCGTAGATGGCCAGCGGACCGGAGAGGTCGGTGACCACGCCTACGGTGACGGGTTCGTCACAGGTCAGGCCGGTCGTTGCGGCCTCTGTCGTTGTGGTGGTCTCTTCGGCCATCGTTGTCTCCGTGGCCGTGTCGGCCACGGTCGTCTCGGTGGTCGCGGCCCCCTCTGTCGTGGTCGTGTCGTCGCTGTCGCCGCCGCACGCGGCAAGGACAAGCGCCATAACGACCAGTAGCGCCGGGATGCGCCAGGTTGTTCGTCTCATATCGGGTTTCCTCCTGTGTTTTCGATGTGTGCATGGAACACGGCATCGAACTCTGTCGGGTCTTCGATGAAGGGCACGTGAGCCGTGCCTTCGATGATGGTTTCTTTGTAGGTGCCGCCTGCTTCGGCATATCGGTCCAGGACGGCACGGGTCTGGCCGAGCATTGGTTGGGATGGGTAGACGTCTGTTCCGGGCCATTCGGGGATTAGCCCGAATGCTCCGAGCGTCCCGGGATCGCCGACGGCGTTGTCGGCAACGACCTTGTCCGACTCGCCCCGAATCCAGGCTACAGGTGGCTTGGGGTCGGCGCCGATGAGCCGGTCGACGAGATCGGCGGTGTACTTCGGCGAGAGTGCGTTGTTGGCGCCCATCGTTCCCGGAGCGACGAACGGCCAGTTCGTGCTTGGAGTCATGTCTCCCGGATAGTCCTGTTCGCCCAAGTGGGTGGACAGCATGGCCGCCACGAGCGAATCCTCGTTTTCGGGGATCGATCCCGGCACAACGATGAGTGTTCGGAGCGCGTTGCGTGGCGAGAACGGACTATCTGTTCCATCATCACCGGCCTGAAGCCGCTCAACGAGTTGCGGGTTGATGAGTCCTCCACCGGACCCGGCGCAGTCTTCCCAGCACAGCTCGCCGGCAGCATTCTTCGTGCCACCGAATCCATATGGTGAACCGGGAGAAACCTGGGTAACTGAGAGAATTCGCTCCGGAGCGTCTGCCATGAGGCGCCACACGACACCGCCTCCCATCGAGTTCCCAACGAGATGGGCTCGGTCGATGCTGAGTTCATCGAGAAGTACGAGGGCGTCGGCGGCCAGATCTCCGAGCCCGTTGGTTGCGTCGATCTTGACGGCCGCATCGGCCTCACCGAACCCTCGCTGATCCGGCGCGATGCCGCGGAATCCGGTCGGGAGTCGGAGCATCGTTGTCTCCCACCAGGTGGCAGACGAGAGATTCCCGTGCAGGAACAGGATCGGGACGCCGTCGTCCGCTCCGCTGAATAACACGCGGGTTGTCAAGCGGCCGGTGGAGGTCACTCTTGAGGTGATGCCGAGGAGTTCCTGGGGACTCATGCATTCACTCCTGCCGCATAAGTGAGGCCTCGATCGATGAAGCCCATCACCTCTTCAAAAACGTGGTCCGAGAGTTCGGCCTCTTCGCGGAGCACATAGCGGCCGCCCATGAACTCGGCGATTCCCATGAGGAGGTGGGAAATGGTCACCGAGTCGAGATCTGCGGGGAGCTGACCGGCGGCCTTTGCCTGGTCGAGCCCTTCTGTGTAGCCCTCGGCAAGTGTGTCGTAGTGCCAGCGGTAGATGGCGGGGTCAACGAACTCGGCCTCTCGAACGATCATGTACAGCGACCGGTGGTCGCGGACGTAGTCGAAGAACGTGCGAAAACCGATGCGCTCAATCTCCCGGCGATCGCTGTGCCCGGCGACGGCTATCGCAATCGTCTGGCGGAGTGAGTGATTCAGATGGCGGACCAGTTCGGTGAACGCAGCCATCTTGTCCGGGAAGTAGACGTAGAAGGTTCCTTGGGCAACTCCGGCGCGGCGGGTGATCTCGGAGACGGAGGCCCGGTCGAATGAGAACTCTCCGAAGACCTCTTCGGCGGCATCGAGGAGAGCTTGCCTGGTTGCACGGCCGCGCGCGGTCGGGGGAGCGGTGACGGCTGCACTTGAAGTTGACGCCTGAGTCATGTTTCAGATTATGAGGCATCGAGAACCGATTTACGACCCAGAACTAAGAAAAGTTTTCGCGGTTCAACCACGTACCTCGTACCACGTACCACGTAATCCGTACCGGTATCCGGGCGCTGACGGCATACTCATGGCTCATGGCTCATGGCTCATGGCTCATGGTTCATGGTTCATGGTTCATGGTTCATGGTTCATGGTTCATGGTTCATGGTTCATGGCTCACCGCTCACCGCCCACGGCTCAGTTAGCGTGGAACCCACCATGTCGCTCGTTGTCTTTCCATTCAAGACCGAAGATCCGGAGGTGGTCGTTGCCAACCTTCGGGTTGCTGCGGAGCATCCGTCCGTGAGTCGAGTTCTGGCGGTCGGCTTCGAGGTGGAGTCGACCTATCAGGCGGTCGAGTCGGAGCGTGATGACATGGCACGGGCGGCGTCGACGCCGATAGATCTCGTCCTTCAGGAGAGGGTCGGTACCAAGCGGTCGGGCAAGGGCGACGGGATGAACACGGCGCTCCGGTACTTCCTCGATGAAACGGATTCGGAGCGGATTCATTTCTACGATGCCGACATCACGAGCTTCGGCTCCGATTGGATCAGCCAGGCTGAGCGGGCCGCCGATCTCGGCTACGAAGTGGTCAAGCACTTCTTCCCACGCTCGAGCACCGACGCGATGATCACGTGGATGATCACCCGGGCCGGCTTCGCCCTCCTGTGGCCCAGGACCGAACTTCCGAGGATCGAGCAACCGCTTGGTGGAGAGTTGCTGTTCACCCGTCCGGTGGTCGAAGCGCTGGTTGCCGACGAGCGAGTGCAGGCCCAAAGCGACTGGGGCATCGACACCCTCTACACCTTCTCGACGGTGCAGGCCGGATTCTCTCTATATGAGACTTACGTTTCCCAGGGGAAGGCTCATGCACTGTACGGCGGTCTCACCGACCTCCGCACGATGCTGGTCGAGTGCTTCTCAGCGATCCAGGGCCTCGCCGGCGAGGTGGTCGGTGAGAACGTCACGCACCAGGTCGAAGCGGCCGAGGCGGTACCGCCCTCCATCACCGAGAAGATCGGCTACAACCTCGAAGTGACACTCGGCTTGTTGTCTCAGAACTGGACGGAGCGTCAGGAGCATCTACTCGATGGGTTCCCCGATCCGATTCGACGCGGCATGCTCGCCAATCGTGATGCTGCGACTTTCCTGTTCATGGACGAAGAAGCGTGGCACCTCACCTACCGTAGATTGCTCGAGAGCTTCGTCCCCGGCGATGCCGATTGGGATGAGTTGCTCTTCCGACTCTGGATAACGCGGGTCATCAATTACACCGCTACCCGGGCGCTGCGCGGATATGAGCACGCGCAGAGCTATCTCGCTTCGATGGTGGACGGATATGTTCATGCCGCTCAGTCCGGCCCATGATCGGAGAGGGTTTCGATCGGGGCGTGCTGGCCAACGATCCGGGTCGCCGGGGGAATCTGGTGCGAGTGTTCGGCGCCGCTCTCGCCGCAGTCGACCCGGAGATGGCGGTCAAGGCTGCGCTCGGGCGCGATGGCGATCTTCTCATGCTGAACGGCCATGCGGTGGACCTGTCGAAGTTCGATCGATGCCTGGTTCTGGCGTTTGGCAAAGCCTCCGTGGCGATGGCCCGTGCTGTTACATCGAGACTGGAGGACCGTCCTTTCGAGGGTGTCGTCATCACCAATGCACCCGAGCCGATAGTTGGGTTGGAGGTGCTGCGAGCAACCCATCCGGTCCCAGATGAGCGAAACATTGCTGCTGCGAGAACCCTCGTGGAGGTCGGGTCGAGTGCCGGCCGGAACGATCTAGTTGTCGTCGCCATCTCAGGCGGTGGCTCGGCTCTTCTGACGCTCCCTGCTGAGAATCTTTCGCTGGAGGATGTGGCGACCACAACTGCATTGCTGTTGAAGAGCGGCGCATCCATCAATGAGTTGAACACCGTCCGCCGGCATCTGTCGGCGGTGAAGGGCGGGCGGTTGGCGGAGACTCTCGGCGGTGCCGGGGCCGTCCTGACTCTTGTCATGTCCGACGTCGTCGGTGACGAGTTGAGCGTGATCGCTTCCGGGCCGATGGTCCCGGATCGAACTACCTTCGACGATGCGATCTCGGTACTGACCAACTTCAAGATTGAGAACGAGGTACCACAACCGGTTCTCGCCCATCTGATGCGAGGCGCCGAAGGGTCCATCCCGGATACGCCGGTCGAGGTTCTTGCGCGGCAGGAGATCGCCCTGATCGCTTCTGCTCGGGAGTCCGCCTCCGGAGCGGCCCGGCAAGCAGCATCGCTCGGTTGGGAGGCGACGATCGTCACCTCCACTCTCACCGGCGAGGCTCGCGATGTTGCGTCGAGGATTGCGCGAGATGCCGGCGACCTGGCACCAGGCGAGTTGCTGGTCTATGCCGGTGAAACAACCGTCACGGTGAAAGGCAACGGGATTGGCGGCCGCAACCAGGAACTCGCCCTGGCTGCCTCGATCGAAATCGCCGGTGACGAAGGACTGGTGATGCTGTCGGCCGGCACCGACGGCATCGACGGAATGACCAAGGCCGCCGGCGCCTTCGCCGATGGTTACACGGTCGAGAGAGGGACTGCTCTAGGGCTGGACGCCGCGGAATTCCTGAGAAGGAACGACTCGAATTCGTATCTGTCCGCGGTCGGCGACGCGATCGTCACCGGCCCGACGGGCACCAACGTGGGCGATCTGGTCCTGGTAGCCAGGAGCGGATAGGGAGCTGTGGGCTTTGAGCCGTGAGCCCATCGCTCATTGCTCGACGCTCACTGCTCGATGCTCAACGCTCCTGGCAAGTCGAAGCCCACCACCGCGCCGCCGTCGGGGGCGTTGGTGGCGGTGACGGTTCCGCCGTGTTCTTCGGCGATCTGGTGGACGATGGCCAGGCCGAGGCCGGAACCCGGCATCGTCCTGGCGGAATCTGCACGGTAGAAACGGTCGACCACGCGGTCACAGTCGCCAGCATCGATGCCGGGGCCGTGGTCGCGAACGGTCACGGTCCCACCTCGCTGGACGATTTCGATCGGATCGTCCGTCGGGCCCCATTTGACGGCGTTCTCCACCAGATTGGAGATGGCCCGCTCTAGTCCGCCGGCGCGGGCACGAAGAACCGTGGGCGCGACATCGACCTGGACCAGTCGATCCCAGCGTCGCCCGGCACGCTCGGCCACAGATTCGACCATCTGATCGAGTCGCACGTCAACCGGCGGCTCCTCAACCGAACGGTCCGTGGCAAGATCGACGAGCTCCCCAACCAGATTGGATAGTTCCTCGAGCTCTGATGTTGCGTCATCCATCAGTTCACGACGCTGGTCATCGGGAAGGGCGTCGGCCCGTGCCAGAAGTTCGATGTTGGTGCGAAGGCTGGTGAGCGGAGTACGCAGTTCGTGGCCGGCATCGGCCACCAGCTGTTGCTGCTGACGTTTCGAATCCGCCAGCGCGGCGAGCATGGCGTTGAATGACCGGGCCAACCGGCCGACCTCGTCGTTCTGTTCAACCTCGATAGGCGATTCGAGGTTCTGTGTAGCTGCAACTTGTTCTGCGGCTGCCGTCAACTCGCCGACGGGGCGCAGCGCACGCCCTGCGATCAGCCACCCTGCGAGTGCCGCGATGGCAACACCGAGGCCACCAACGCTAAGCATCTTCAGACGCATGCCGTCGAGCACCGCGGACGCCTCCGCCAGCGAGCGGCCCACCTGAACGGCACCCAGTGGATGATCGCCGATCATCGGAATCGTGAACGGAGCAGTGATCACGCGAAACTGCTCGCCCTCGACCTCGACGGTGTGGATTGTCGCCGGTCGGTTGCCTCTGACCACTTCGAGATCAACCTCATCAATCGGAAGAGGTCCCGAGGTGGCGAACACGGCTCCATCGGAGGAGAGGATCTGCACGACCGAATCCGGTTGAACGAATCTCGACCCGCGACCGCCGATCCCCATTCCCATGCCCATGATCGGGTCGTCTGCCAACAGGAGTGCGTCTCCACCGCCGTCGAAAGCGGTGAAGCCGCCGAGGAACCGGATCCGCTGTTCGAGGAATTCGTCGACTTCGCCGTACACCTCGTCGGCCGCGGAGATGTACCCAGCCATCGACACTGCTGCGACCGCCACCGCGGCGGCTCCGGCCACGAAGAG
>JAUVQS010000058.1 GCA_030598025.1 Acidimicrobiia bacterium
CGCGTTGATCTCCGCAAGAGATCGTGTGTTGCAGCGACGAACGACATGGTTCATCGGGAACGACCGGCCCTCGAGGTCGGTTTCGATCATGACGTTGATGTCGACGTCGTCGAAGATGATTACCCGTCCGCGCAGATCGCGGAGTGCGTGAACCTCTGGCACTTCGGCGACGGCTTGCGCCGTCGAGGCGACCACGAAGGACGTTAGAGACGGCCGAATGGCGAGGCCATCCAGGTGATCGAGTGCCGTCGAGACGTCGACCTCGATGAGGCCGAACACTGTGTGGCGGCGGGTGGCGGCTCGGCTGGCATCGACGACGATTCGCCGGCTCTTGGGAAACGGCTCCGTTCGGTATCCCGACATGCTGCCAACCTAGGCCCGCGAAGCTTCAGATGTTGGTCGCCCTGGCTCCCCTCCTCTCCCGTTCTTGCGTGAGTTATGCGCGCTCGGCGCGCATAACTCACGCAAGAACGGGATGAACTCCGAAGAACTCGCCGTGAATCATGCTGCCTGCTCGAGAATCTGATCAGGATCTACGTCCTCGGTTGGGCGCCGGAAGAACGCAATGGCAACTCCCGCTCCGATTACCGCCACCAACACCAGCACCGTGACCAATGGGTTAGCCGCGACGATCGAAGTGACCGACGAAGAGAGGTTGTCGATGAATCGAACCGGTCCGTTCGTGCTCAAAGCGTCGGCGCCACTGAGCAGGACTGTCGCCCAATACCAAACGATGAAGCTTCCGGCGATTATGAGCACCACACCAGAGATCTTGTTGACGTGTTTTGAAGCTGAGCGGAGTCGCTTGACCAGGGAGTCCTTGCCCAGAGCCATGGTCAGCGTGATGCCGAGTAGCACGATCGACATGCCGGCACCGTAGGCCAGAAAGGCGGCGAAACCCCCGAAGAAGCTCGACTGGGTGAACGTCCCGGCCACTAGTGAGAGGAAGATCGGCAGCGTGCACGAGAGGGAGGCAATGGCGTAGGACACGCCGAACATGAAGATCGCTCCATACTTGTGCTCACGGCGCACCCCCTTTACCTGCGGGAGTCTGAGGTTGAGGTAGTGGCCCCGGAGGAGTGCGACACCGAGGACGAAAAGGCCCAGGCCGACGATGAGCGCCACCCAGGGGAGGTAGGTGGCGATCGATCGCAAGCCGGCCACGATCACGGCTCCGGTGATGCCAAAGACGACCAGGAATCCGGCGGATACCACTCCGCCGATGACCAGCGCACGACGAAGAGCGGTCCGTCGATCGATCTCGCCATCGTCGAGTCCGATGAAGTACCCCAGATAGGCGGGGAGCATGGCAAATCCGCAGGGGTTCACAGTGGCGACAAGGCCGGCGGTGAAAGCGGTGGCGAGTAGTGCAGTCATCTCTCGCGACAACGGTTCAGAGCCACCACCCTTGCCGCGATTGTCGCGTAGCTGACAGTTCGGTGCCCGACCTGCCGGGGTATCCGGCTAGCCGCCCGGATTGTCTCCCGGAGCGCATTCTGCGCGGAAGTACGCCCACTGCGCGCACTCCGAGCCGTCATCGAAGATGCAGTAACCGCCGGTGCCTGCATCATCTGTTCGCATTTCGAGCGTGCCGCCCTGGTCCAAGCAGTACACGGCGGCGGGATTGGCAAGGCCGGCGTCGTCGTTCTCATCTTCGCCGCATCCGGCGAGTGAGACAGAGATTACGAGCAAGCCGATGAGAATGACCCGCTTCATGTGACCTCCTAGATCAATACTAGGACGTCACTTACCGCACGGTAGGTTCCCGAGTTTGCGTCTGCGCGAAGACGGTCGAAACACCGCACCACGATGCTCCTCGACCTCCGCCTCCTCTTCGCTTCGGCGCAGGAACTCGCCCCCGCCGTGGCCGCAATCCCCCTCAGCCCGGCCCGCATCTCGCTGCCTCGCAGCGAGCCAGCTCCCCCGCCAGCGGGAGAGCACGTTTGAATCCAGAATCTATGGCACCCGGACGTGTCGCACTGTCGCGAAACCGGACACCCGCCGGGGGGACCGACCCGACCGAGTCAGCGCGGGGCACCTATCCCGACCAGGGTGGGCCGCTCAGGTACTTCCATCCGGCGTCGGGGAGTATTGCGATGGCTATGCCGCCCTCCCTGCTCAACACATCTACGGCAGCGTGCAGTACCGCTCCTGATGACGTTCCGATGAACTGGCCTTCTTCCCGCATGGTTTCAGCGACCATTTCGGCGGCGGTGGCCGAGTGCACCTCATGTCGATCGGTGACCAGCGACAGGTCGGCGACGGGCGGTTGAAACGGATCGCTCTGTGAGCGCATCCCGCCGATTGGATCGTCCACGAATGGTTCGACTGAGTGGATGCGAATGCCGTCCCACGATCGCACCAGGCCCCGGCTCACACCGGTCAGGGTTCCGCCGGTTCCGTATGCACCGAAGAAGTGAGTCGGGGGCTGATCGAGAGGCCAGTCGTTGATGATCTCGAGGGCAGTGCCGAAGAAGTGGGAGTAGACGTTCCAGCGATTCCCGTACTGATAGAGCATGTGGCCCTCGCCGGCTTCAACCAACTCCGTTGCATGGGCGATTGCGCCGTTTGGCCCTCCCTCCACTTCGATCAGTTCAGCGCCGTAGGCCCTCAGCAGGCTCTTTCGTTCCTCGGTGGCGGTATTCGGCAAGCAGACAACCATGGGGTGACCGTGCAGGAGGGCCAGACGAGCCAACCCGATGCCCGTGTTGCCCGAGGTGGCTTCAATCATGGGTTGGCCGGATTTCAGCTTCCGACTCTCGAGGGCGTTGTGGAACATGAACCAGGCCGCCCGATCCTTGATCGATCCGGTGGGATTGAACCATTCGAGCTTGGCGAACAGCCGCGTCCCCGCCGGTGCCAGGCAGGGGAACTCAACGAGAGGGGTATTGCCGGGCTTCATGAGATCGTCACCGTAGCGGCGCCCTCAGAGTACGGATGCAGGAGACGATGCGACCATGGCCCCTAGTCCCCAAATGGCCGGGATGGCACTGTGGTCGGAGTTGCCGGCGAACCTGGAGATTCAATGCCCGCCCCTGTGACTACCGATTCCGTTTGGGAGGTTCTCGAGAAGCACCTCTTTGGAGTGCTCGCCTATGTGACACCGGCCGGCGAGGCTCGATCGGCCGGCGTTGTCTACGTTGTGGCCGATCGGGTCTTCTACATCTTGACCGGGACCGACACGTGGAAGGCACGCCACATTAAGCAGAGCCCCCATGTCTCGCTGACCGTCACGATTCCGAAGCGCATTCCGTTTGTGCCGTTTCTCAAGATTCCTGCCGCGGTAGCGACTTGCCAGGGAACGGCTGAGATCGTCAGCGTCGGTGAGGTGGATGAATCAATCGTTGCTCGTCTCTATCGTGGGATGGAGGTCACCGATCAGCTCCGGGCAGAAACCTGTGTAATCAAGGTCATCCCTTCCGGCGATTTCGTAACCTATGGGATTGGCGTGCCGCTGATCCGGATGCGGGACCCTGAGGAAGCGAGCGGCCGAACCCCGGTTGGGAGCCTGTAGACGGGACCCACCGAGACGGGAGAGAGCATGGACCTCATAATCCGGAACGCCCAACTGCGTAATCGATCTACGCCGGTCGACATCGGGGTCGGAGATCGCCGCATCGTTTCGATATCCGACCACCTCGATGAGGCCGGCGATATCACGATCGACGCAGGGGGGATGCTCGTCACCGAGTCGTTCGCCAACCCTCACCTACATCTGTGCAAGGTCTACACGCTGGATCGGATGGACGAACTAGCACTTGCGGATTACCACGGCGGTCAGATGGGCAAGGCGATGAACGCCATTGAACTGGCTGCGCGGGTCAAGGCCGACTACGACGAGGAGTGGATTCTGCCGAATGCGAGAAAGGCCGTAGCTTTGGCCGCTCTGCACGGCAACACACACATTCGTGCCTTCGCCGATGTCGACACAAAGGCCGGGCTCGAAGGAGTCAAGGCACTGCTACGACTCAGAGACGAGTTTGCCGGCACCGTCGACTTGCAGGTGGTCGCCTTCGCTCAGGATGGTCTGATCCGCGAACCGGGCGCCTCTGTCCTGATGCGCCGGGCGATGGAGTTGGGAGCCGACGTGGTCGGTGGCATTCCCTGGATCGAGTTCACCGAAGCAGACGAGCAGGCTCATGTCGACGAGGTGTTCGATCTGGCCGTCGAGTTCGATAAGCCGGTCTCGATGCTCGTCGACGATGCCGGCGACCCGGGCCTCCGAACGCTCGAGATGATGGCCGTGAAGGCAATTGAGACCGGTTGGCAGGGACGAGCGCTGGCTCACCATGCCCGGGCGATGGCTCTCTACCCGAAGCCCTATCTGCAGAAGGTGGCGGCCCTGCTCAGGGAGGCTGCCATGGGCGTCGTGACCGACCCTCACACCGGCCCGCTTCATGCACGGGTCCGGGAGTTGCTCGACGAAGGAGTGCTGGTGTGCCTCGGTCAGGATGATGTGTCCGACGCCTATTACCCGCTGGGGCGCAACAACATGCTCGAGGTGGCGTTCCTGGCCGTCCATCTCTTGTGGATGACCACCGCCGCCGGCATGGAGCGGGTCTACTCGATGGTGACCACCGATGCAGCAGCTTCCATGGGCCTCACCGACTTCCGGCTCGAAGTTGGTGCCCCCGCCCATCTCGTCGTACTTGGAGAACCCGACGTGCGGGAGGCTCTTCGCAGTCATGCCGCTCCGCTCCACGTTGTCAGTCACGGCCGTCTGGTAGACCGGAAGGCTATGCAGTCAATCGTGGACGCCGACGGACAGGGTGGTTAGATCGATCGATCGTCCGGCGCGGACTGCGGACTGCGGATTTCACGCCAATGCTTCCACCAACGTGATCACACCGATCAGCAGGAACAGCCAACCGAGGCTGCGGACGAGACGCTGCTCGGGAACTCTCCTGGCGATTTGCGGTCCGATCTGACCACCGATGATCACACCGGGCACGGTGAAGACGACGATCGATGCGACGGTGGACAGAGCGTCGCCGCCGGCGGACGCGAACTCGACGAGATGGGTGACGGAGGCAGCGAGAGCTGTAACGGCCACGACGGCTACCGACGTTGCGACGGTGATCCGGGAGGGCACACGGCATCGTTTGATCAGAGCGTAGGAGTTGAGTTCACCCAGCCCGGTTGAGATGAGTCCGACCAGGAGGCCACCCACGCCCGCGAACGCTCTGCCCTCTGCCTTCCTACACAGTTCGTACTCGTAGGTCGTTCCGTCGGAGGTGACGATCTTGCGCGCTACCGATGGTTGCGTGACTCCTTCGCCTCGGGCGATGGACGCGTCTTGCGCTGCATGGTCCGCTTTGTGCCGCACGAAAGCCGCGGCGATCACCAGCAGGCCGACACCGAGGATCCCTTTGAGCACAGCATCGTCGACGTAGCCGGCCGCAAACGAACCCGCTACGGCGGCCGGGATCGAGGCGGCCATGAGCATTCCCGCCACCTTCCAGTCGATCGCCCTGGCACGGGCGTGAGCCGATACTCCGGAGGCGAATCCGAACACTTCGGTTATGAGTGCAGTTCCTATTGCCACCTGGGGAGAGAGCTGCAGTCCAATGACGAAGAGTGGGGAGAGAAATGTGGCACCGCCGATACCGGCACCGTTGGCCACTGAGGCGACGGCGATGGCAATCGGGAACATGTACCAGTACTCGATGAGTGGTCCTCCGCCTAGGAATCTACCGGTGTCGGAGAGCTAGACAGCCTCTGGCCGGCCACATGGGGTCGAGCGAGCAGCGTATGCTGCTTGGACGATTCGGGAGATTGATGACACACGACGAAGGACAAGGACACGGGCATGGCCATGATGAGGCCGAAGCCGATTCGATCGTGACCGGCCTGTTGATCACCCGGAAAGTGGACGGCGATATCACCGCGGTGTTCGATGCCCGGACGGCCGCCATCGCCGGGGCGGCTTGTGGAGCCGTCTACTTCACTCTCAAGCTGTTGCTCCGCCGCTGAGTCAGCGGACCTCGACAGCGTCGAGGATCGGTATCAGGACCGTGTTCTGGTACCCGTCTCGATCGGCGGAGTCGGAGGCGAGTAGCACCAGCACCGTGAACCCGTTGGTCTCCGCGATCGCGATATCCGTCACGATCCCTTCAACTTCCAGGGTGTGAATCTCCCAGGTGGTCGAATCCGTTTCGTACTGCCGGGTTGTCACGTCCTCATCGTTCACACCCAACTGGGCCATCAGTGTCGCCACCAGCAGATTCGCCTGACTCCCGGGTACCGCCTGAAACAGGAGGGCGGTTTGGTCGAGGCCACCCTGTCCACGCAAGAAGATTCCGGGATTGAGTTCGTTCCAATCATCCGGAGCGAGCGCCTCGATTGTGACGCCGAAGCTTTCGACCGTCACCGTCTCCAGATTGATTGCGGCCACGGGCTCGTTTCCCGTCACGAAATCCGGCCCGGTCATGCTCGAAATACATGAGCCATCGAGCTCCGTTGAGGGGTTATCGAGGAACTCCCGCGCAATCGAGAGGGCGCACTCATCGGCAACCGACGTTCCATGGCCGAGGCCGGGGAACTCAAAGAATGTCGCATTCGCCAGCGTTTCTGCTGCGAGGCGGCCCCAGGCCGGTGGTGTGATCGGATCAAACTCTCCCGCCAGAACGAGCGTCGGGATGTCACTACTCACCGGTTCGTTCTCGATTGGATCTGCCACCCCAACGTCCCAGAGTTCGCATACTTCGAAAGCGAATGGTCCGGTGCTGGCGCCGGATTCCACGAAACGCTTGATGTAGGGGTCGAAATCACCCGCCGTTTCCAGCTGAGCCTGATCGGTGAAAGGAATTTCCTCTCTGCACTGCACGGCAAAGGTTTGCCCGGTCGAAACGAACTCGATGTTGGCAAAGAAGTTGGACAGCAGCAGTTCCAGCGGTTGATAGTCCCCGTTCTCCGCATCGTCGATGAGTCCCGGAAGAATGGGGATCAAATCGCTGGAGTACAGCGATTGGAAGAGAAGCCCGATCAGAGCGTCGCCCTTGATCAGCGCATCGTGCTCTTCCAACGTAAATACATCGAGCAGGGTCACCGTGATCGGATCGGCATCGAGGGCGTCCACCAGCGCGAAGAACCGTGACTCGAGGTTCGGGAAGGCGTCCGAGCATTCGGGATCACCGGCGCAGGCCTCGAAGAAGACGGTGAACGCACGGTCGGCGTTGATGCCCACCTCGAGCGGCAGGCTCACCTGCGGCGGGTAGGTCGAGTCGAGAATGACGCTGCGGATGCCCTCGGGGTGATCGCGCATCGTGGTGAGTGCCAGTCGAGTCCCGTACGAGATCCCGAACAGGTTCCACTCGTCGTATCCGAGGGCCACGCGGAGGTCGGCCAAATCGGCGGCGCTCGCCGCGCTGTTGTATTGACTGAGATCTGCGTCTTCACTCAGTCGAGTCCGGCACTCCTGTAGTGCATCGAAGTTGGCGGCAAGAGCCTCCTCGGTGGTGAGATCCTCATCGAGTTGCTCGTAGGCAAGCGCAGTCGTCTCGGAGCACTCGAGGGATGGTGAAGAGAACCCGGTTCCGCGTTGATCGAACATGATGAAGTCGCGATTGTCCAGGAATGGGGCGAATGCCTGGGCGAACGTGAACGGGATGGCTTCGAGCGCATCTCCGCCCGGGCCACCTTCCAGATACACGATGGGATCGTCCGGTGCTCCATCGGCCTCAGTGTGGAAGATGGTGACATGGAGTTGGACGGTATTGCCGTTGTCCGGATCGGAGCGATCCTCCGGGGCGAGCAGCCACCCGCAGTCGACGTCGTACCCGAGCGGCTTGTCGAACTCGCAACGCCCTTCGATGAACCGGGAGTTGGACTCGGTTGCCTCCGTGGTGCCGGTCGTCCCGGTCGATGCAGAGACCGTGGTCGTAGTTGTGGTGGACGAGTCTGCAGGAATGGTGGTATCTGTCGCAACGGAATCATCATCGATGCCGGCGAAGAGCAGGCCGATGCCGGTCACGAAGACAACGGCCGCGAGGATGAGCAACCAGGCGGTGCGATTCACAAGTCCTCCTCGCGAGTGAGTGCAGGAGTGTAGGTGCGCTCAGGCCGCGTCCCACCACCTCAGGACGCGCTCTGCCCGCAGAGTATTCCAACGACTCGGCTGCCCCGGCGTCTCCATCTCGAAGAAGGTCCGTCCGCTGTGTTTGTTCTGGAGCGGCCAGGTTCCGTCCGGCCGCCGTTTGCCTCGAACGAGATCGATCGCGTCGTTCAGGCGGGGATCGCGTGACACACCTGAGGCTGCGAGGTAGTCGAGTCCCCGAAGGACGTCGAAATGCCAGCGAGGGGGAAAGGAGAACCTCGTTATCGACGGTTTGATCACCTCACCGGTGCGGTGGGAACGATATAGGTGATGGCGGAAGAGAAACTCATGAGCGTCCATTCGAACGTCCGAACCGAGGCCCGCGATTGCCAGACCTTCGAGGACCGAGATGGTCGTGTCCAGTGAACTGTGGGATTGCTTTGAGGTGGCCTCACAGTTCCAAGCGCCGTCGGTGAGTTGCTGATCGAGGAGATAGCCGGCCATCGCCGCGATGCGGTCGTCGCGCGGCAAGAAGGTGGCGGTGAGGGAGAGGACC
>JAUVQS010000122.1 GCA_030598025.1 Acidimicrobiia bacterium
GCCGGCTGGGCGCTGGCCGAGCCGGGTCGAGGGGAGCTCGCCTGGATGCTGACCCCCCGATTGTTCACCGACGGCGAGTGGGATCTCAGCATCTGAGTTCATCAAATGGACCGTTTTCGGGCTCCCCGCGCGAAAACCGGATTCTGGTTTTCTCAGCGGCTTCTTCGGTTCACTTCACCGATTCCTAACAACGTTGTCCGAATCTGCTGAGTGAGAGCTCACGAAAGGAGACCACTCATGCGAAAGACTCTCGCAACCCTGGTAATCGGAGCAGTCGCCGCGGTAGGAATCACCGCCGGTGCGGCAGCACTGGCCCCGACGGCGGCCACAGCCCAAGAGGATGGGGTCGTCGAGGAGACGGCCGGACCACTCGAGGACATACTCGGAGAACTCGTCGCCGAAGGTATCGTCTCGCAGGATCAAGCCGACATCGTTGGAGAGCGGATCCGCGCCGCGGCCCCGTTCCATCGGATGGGCCACCACCGAAGCGCACACCTCGAAGTTGTCGCCGAACTGCTCGACATGGAGGCAGCCGACGTGGCCGAAGCCCTTCGTGACGGTCAGTCCATTGCCGACCTCGCCGGCGACGACACCCAGTCTGTGATCGACGCGCTGGTGACCGAAGCCACCGATCGTCTGACCACAGCAGTCGACGATGGGCGTCTCACCCAGGAGGAGGCCGACGAGAAACTGGGCGAAGTCACCCAACGAATCACCAACATGGTGAATGGTGAGCGGCCCGAAGGCTTCGACGGCCGACGCGGCCCAGGACCGAGGGGTGGTGGGTTCTTCGGCCCGCCGGCCGAACAGGCATCGAACACCGACGCCTGATCCAGATAACCCTCCAGGGGGTCGCGGGGACACTCCCCGCGACCCGCGTCGCTGTCCGGCAGCACGACCTGCACACTTCTCACCCCGATGCCCGTTTAGGCTTCTGGTCATGCCTTTTGGAAACCGCCTGTGAGTTGGTTCGAAGACAACCTGTGGGGCGGCGTAGGTCTCGTCGTCGCCGGGGCCATTGCTGCCTATCTCCTGGTTCGCTACCTGGCGCTCCCGATCATCCATTCGATCGTCAAACGAAGTCCCGTTAAATGGGATGACATTCTGCTTGACAACCAGGTGCTCCATCGGTTCGCTCTGGTATTCCCCGTCATAGTGATCCGAGCCGGGATCCCGTCCCTTCCCCTCGTCGACGACGGCTGGGCCGAACCGATATCCCGGATCACGGATGCGCTACTGATCGTTCTCGGTCTCTACGCCCTCAACGCTCTGCTGAAGGCAGTCAACAACTACTACGTAACTCTCCCCGTTTCGGGCAGCCGACCGATCAAGGGATACCTCCAGGTTCTCCAGATCGTTGCTGCTGTCTTCGGTGGTGTGGCAGTAGTCGCCCGATTGGCGGATCAGTCTGTGGGGCTGATGCTTGGTGGCCTGGGAGCCATGACCGCCGTGCTCCTGTTGATCTTCCAGGATACGATTCTCTCGCTCGTCGCCTCGGTGCAGCTGACTCAGAATGAGATGCTACGAGTCGGAGATTGGATCGAGATCCCCGATATCGGTGTGGACGGCGACGTCATCGACATTGCTTTGCACACGGTCAAAGTGCAGAACTGGGACAAGACGATCTCAACGGTCCCGACCCATCGACTGATCTCGAAGACGTTCCGCAACTGGCGAGGGATGGACGATGCCGGTGGTCGCAGAATCAAACGGGCTCTGCACATCGATGCCACCAGCGTCCGATTCCTCGACGACGCCGACCTCGCACGGTTCCACAGCTTCGAGCCGCTCACCACCTATATGCAAAGGAAGGGCGAGGAACTCACGACCTCAGGCGCCGCCCAGGTGTTGCCGGACGGAACCTGGGGAGATCCAAGACGGTTGACGAACCTCGGTACTTTCCGAGCGTACGTTGCCGCCTATCTCAAGCGCCACCCCGCACTGGAAACCGAGCGACTGACGATGCTGGTCCGATTGCTCTCACCGACTCCGGAAGGCGTCCCGCTCGAGATCTACACGTTCACCGACGGCACAGACTGGGTGATGTATGAGGGCATCCAGTCGGATATCTTCGATCACCTGCTGGCCATGCTCCCCCAGTTCGGGTTGCGCCTGTTCCAGAACCCCAGCGGAGCCGATATCCGCTCAATCAGCGGCTGATCAATCGAACTCACGACTACATAATTGCCGCCTCGGTGTAGGTTTCCGGCATGGGCAATACATACTTCACTCCCAAGCTGTTCAAGTTCCTGCACGATCTGGTTGAAAACAACGATCGCGACTGGTTCAAGGCGCATCAGGCCGACTACGAGCGATATGTACGCGAACCGGCGCTCGACTTCATCAACGATTTCGCCGCCCCTCTCAAAGGTATCTCCGAGCATTTCGTTGCCGATACACGAAAGGTCGGCGGGTCGCTGTTCCGAATCCAGCGCGATACGCGATTCGGCAAGGACAAGACGCCGTACAAACAAAACACGGGGATGCAGTTCCGTCACGTCATGGCCAAAGATGCGCACGCGCCCGGTTTCTATCTCAATCTCCAACCGGGTGAGTGCTACATGGGTGTCGGCCTGTGGCGTCCAGAGACGAAGGTCGCTTATCAGATCCGTGAGAGCATCGATTCGGATCCAACCGTCTGGAAACGGGCCTCGCGGGGCAAGCGATTCACGGACGTCTTCAGTCTGGGCGGCGACTCCCTCGTGCGTCCGCCGAGAGGATTCGAGGAGGACCATCCGCTCATCGACGACCTCAAGCGCAAGGATTTCATCGCATCGGTCCGGCTAACGCAGAAGCAGGTGACATCGGACCACTTCCTCGAGGATTTCACCGACTACAACAAGCGAGCCGTGCCCTTCATGAAGTTCCTATGCGGGGCAGTCGGGGTTCAGTTTTAGGACGCGATTCGCAATTCGCAATTCGCGTCGATCAAGCCGATTCGGCGAGCCAATCTGAAGAGCCCTCGAGCAGGAAGAGGCTGATTTCATGAGCTCGATCGAGCGCGTCGCACAGTTGCTCCCGACCCATGAACGCCTCGGAGAGAGACACCTCAACACGCCCGACGATCGTCAGGCTGCGCTGGGCTGCATCCGTCACCGAGGCGAATGAGTCGATGGCCGAAACCTCCAGAGGGAGATCCGTCGTTCCCACACCGGCCAGATCGGTGGCGAGGACCAGCAGATCTGGCGGATACGGCAGCGGAGGCAACGCCCAGTTGAAGTAGAGCGGAAGCTGATTCAGATCCTCCGGTTCCGTGAATTCCTCTCCAAGCTCGGCCAGCTGATCTTCGAAGGACATCACGACTCGAGGATCAACCTCGAGTGCGAGGTGAAGGTCCAGTGGGCCGCCGCACGCTTCCTCCGGGTGAAGAACAACCTCCCACGATTGCCGCATCGAGTAGGTCTCAACGAAGTGCCGCTCGTCGTGCACGTGGAAATGGTGATCGACCGCATGGTCTTTTAGATCAGCGATGAAACCCGGGATGTCGACGGCTGCCAACGGAGTCCTTTCTTCCTGCGCCCCACAGGCTCGCAGATCCGTGGCACAAACTCAATGGGTGTGATCGCGAACCCCGCTGAGGTGCGCCTCTTCCGTCGGGCCCCCATGGGTATAGGGTTGCGCGACACTTCCGGTGCGATTGTGCGAGCCTGCTAAACGCCTACCTCTCGCCTGCCGGCGAGCGGTACTTCCCCCCTCCGGGTGGACTATCCCAGGTCCTCCTAGAGGCGCGAGGTCTCTTTGGCCGATGTTACGGCTACACCGCCCATGACCGTCGAGCCTTCGATAATCAGATGCGGAGCATCCTCCGGTACTTCGTGCTTGCGGGCGGCGTTGGCGTGGCCGCCCATGAAGGCCCAACCCTTCAGCTCAACATTCCAGTCGCGCGGGACGCGAATCTCGGCGCCGCCCATCACGGTTACGAGTTTCAGATGGGCGCCGGCCGAATCGAGTTCGGCATGGGTGAGGTCCATCTCCATGCCGCCCATTCCGGTGATCACGGTTCCGGACCGCAATGCCTCAGCCTTGCTGACCCAGTTCCGACCACCGGTCATGGTCACGACCTGGAATACGTCACTGTTCTCGTCCCCGATCTCCGGGATCAGTTGCTTGGCAATCTGAGCAATAACCAGAGCAACCAAATCGAACAGCAGTGCCCACTTCAGGAACTTCAAGAATGCACGTTTCATACGATCACCTCTTGATCACATTTTGTCAGATTGCGGCGCCCTGCGTTAATCGACGTCGAATCGAGTACCGATCGCCGACGGAGGGTCGCTTCCGAGAATGCCGCGCAGCGCCGGATACCGATCGGTGAGGCTCCTAACCCGATCGCTGTACACCAGAACGAGCGTGAAGATCATGATCGGGAACGGCAGAGTGCCGAGAACCTGCGTGAGGTCCGGAAACACGTCCTGAAGCTTGATCGCCGAGAACTGCAGGGCCCCGAAGAGATAAACCCCGAAGGCCGCTCGATAGGGATGCCATCCGCCGAATATGACGATGGCGAGTGCAATCCAGCCGAGGCCGGCTGTATGCCCCTCCGACCAACCGATTTTGGCTCCGAGCGAGTACGCCGCCCCTCCGATACCGACGAGGCCACCGCCGACGGCCGCGTAGAGATATCGCAGTCGGTTCACCGAAATTCCGCGCGAATGGGCCGCTTCTGGGCGCTCCCCGACTGCCTGGAGCTTCAAGCCCCGCCGGGTCCGGAACATGTACCA